>NZ_JAIUHE010000009.1:0-258646 GCF_020164995.1 Mesorhizobium sp. CO1-1-11 | reverse complement strand
TTTGCGGGGGGGTTTGGGGGGGGGGTTCGCATGGCGCCGCCCCCTCGCCGGAATTGCCAGCAGAGCTATCTGAACACGGCGACTACAAAAACTTCCTTGCAGGTCCTCATTGCAGGAGCGCTCCATGTCTCAAGCATGAGGAACAACCATTCCCCACGGACGAGGATATTTCAATTGGGTGCTTGTAGTGATGTGGTCCCCAATGAAGCAGTAGGTCAACGCAATGGCTCTATAGCTGCCGGACGCGACCGTCCACCTCACGCGGCAGCTTTCACCGAAGCCTATTTTCGCGCTGCCGGTGCAATTTTGGCTGTGCGGCCGGGCTCTTCCGAACCGGACATGTCGGCGGCACTTCTGAAGCGCCATTATGGATTGACGGGATCGATCGCGACATTGTCCTCCGAGGTCGAGCGCACGGCAGAGGTCAACCTGTCGGACGGCCGCCAATTGATCCTGAAGATGGCTACAAGACCGGAGGCGGTCGACAGCTTTCGTTTCCAATCCGCCGCCATAGCCGGATTGGAAGGGGCAAGAGGCTTCGTTGCACCCCAAGTGATCCGAACGATCAACGGCGCATTGATGTTTGAGCAAGAGGGGGTATGCGGCTATCTGCAAACCCGAATTGAAGGCATGCCACTGCACCAGGCGATGCCAACCTACGACCTGCTTTTTCGAACCGGCAGGGCTCTGGCCCAACTGGACCTAGCTCTTGATCGGGTCAGCGTGCCCGCGGCCCACCGTCCCGTTCTATGGCATGTCGGTTGCTGGTCGAGGTTGAAGGAACTGGAGCGGTATTTGCCATCCGGGACCGTCGCCGGCAGCGTTCGCGTCGCGATGGGTGAGTATGTCGAGTTTGTTGAGCCGGAAATCTCGGACGTGGCGTGGCAGGTAACTCATAATGATCCCAGCCCGTTCAATGTGATGGTGACCAACCAGGGAATGGGTTTTATCGATTTCGGCGATGGCTGCTGGGGCCCCAGGATCCAGGATCTGGCGATCGCGGCAAGCCATGTTGTAGCTGATGCGACCCTTCCTTTGGGTGGGGCCGAACATCTCATTGCCGGCTATGCCTCTGTCACAACCCTTTCGGCGCTGGAAGCAAGACTGCTCGTCGGACTAATGCGGGCGCGACAAAGTGCACTGATCTTGATCAACTACTGGCGATCTCATCTCTTTCCGGCCGATGCCCAGTACATCAAAAAGAATGTCGCGCGCGCCGAGCACGGCCTTTCTATTCTAAGACCTCTTGATCTTGCCTCTGGCGAGGCGGCGGTCCTGGCGGCAATGTCATCCTTCCAAGCGTAACGCCATTTCGGTTCGCTCGACTGGCGCGGTCGCCAAAAAGAAGAACCGCAAAGTGATCAAGCTACTCTTTCAAGCAGGCAGAAGCACATGTCCACAGATCTGATGCCAAATCGCTACAGAGCCGGCGAATCCGACCTTCCCAGGCGGGAGTCCGAGCTGATTGCCCGCCGTGATCAGGTTCTTGGGGCCTCCTATCGGCTCCAGTACCGCCGCCCCGTGCACTTCGTTCGCGGCGAAGGCATGTGGCTCTACGATCCTGACGGCCGGCCCTATCTCGATTTCTACAACAACGTGCCGTCTCTGGGTCATTGTCATCCAGAAGTAAACGCCGCAATGGCTGAGCAAGCGGGACGGATAAGCGCCAACACGCGCTATCTTGAGCCAAAACTCGTCGACTATGCCGAGCGTCTGGTCGATACCTTCCCGGACGTGCTCGACCGCGTGGTTTTTACGTGTACGGGAAGTGAATCCAACGATTTGGCCTTGCGCATCACGCGATTTGCGAGCGGCAACGAGGGCGTGATCGTCTCAACCTATGCGTATCACGGCACGAGTGCCGCCACTGCCGCGGTTTCCCCGAACCTGGGCGACGCGGTCAAGCTCAGCCCGTTTGTGCGCATGGTATCCCTACCCGGGCCAGCGGGTGTGCCGGAATCGCAGGCAGCGGACTTTTTCGAGGCGCAGATCCGTTCGGCCATTGTGGATCTGAACCGTCGCGGCATTGGCGTTGCGGCCCTGCTCATCGACAGTATTTTTTCCAGTGATGGCGTTTGGGTGGATCCTCCTGGCTTCATTGCCAGTGGCGTTGCGGCGGTGCGCGAGGCAGGTGGTCTCGTCATCGCCGACGAGGTTCAACCGGGCTTCGGACGAACCGGAGCTCATATGTGGGGCTTCGAGCGGCATGACATCGTTCCGGATCTGGTTACCCTTGGCAAGCCGATGGGCAATGGATTTCCAATTGGCGCTGTCGTTGGTCGAAGAGCACCGATGGAGCAATTTGGTGGCACATCGCGCTACTCGAACACTTTCGCCGGAAATACAGTTGGCATAGCGACGGCGGACGCCGTGCTGACAATCCTGCAGCGTGATCAGATCCCCCAGAAAGCGCATGCCATGGGTCAGCGCCTTCGAGCCGGGCTGGAGAAAGTCGCGCAGCAGCCTTGCGGGGTTCGCGGAATCCGAAACGCTGGGCTTTTTTTTGGCGTCGACATTGGGCTTGAGGGCGCGCCCTCGGCAGACCGGCGTGCAATGGCTTTGGATGTCGTAAACGCACTGCGCGACGACGGGGTGCTTGTCAGCACGACAGGCGCCAACGAGGATTCACTCAAAGTGCGGCCTCCGCTCGTCTGCGAAGCCGAGCATGTTGACCTTTTCCTTGCATCCATGAAACGCGCGCTGCTTAAGGTCACAGGCTAGAGGCGGGCGAGCCGTTAGGCATTCCCTGTTGTGCCCGCCGTTCAGAAACCGGCCAGCGTGTGCTCGTACACCGTGACGACGGAGCTGCCGAAAACGGGGCAGCTAGCGGGTGTCGATCAGCTTACGCGAGCCAGCCTTGAATACACTAATGAGCGAAGCGTCCCAGGCCGGTTCGGCGTCGTAAGCAAAATCCAGCACAAATTTCCTCAAGCCAAACAGCGCCCTTCATCCAAGATCATGAGAAATCATCGGGGTCGATCGGAACGGAAAAGCCGACTTTGACACGGTCCATGATCACCATTGTTTTAAACCCCTTAATATCTGGGTTCTCATAAAAAAACTTGCGGGTAAAACTCTCATAGTCTTCCATGCTTTTGGCCGTGACGATCAGCACGAAATCCGCATCGCCGGTTATATAATAGCCATTCATGACCTCCGGCGTGTGCCGAATGGACTGCTTAAAACGGTCGACTATATCCACACGCTCACGTTCGAGAGACACCAAAACCAGCATTGCGATCGGACGGCCGACGGCCTTGGGTTTTACGACGGAGATGTCGGCCTCGATCACTCCCTCATCCCGCAAGCGCTTGACGCGCCTTTGCACCGCAGTGGCGGAAAGGCCCACCATATCGCCGAGTTCCTCGCTCGTGTGGCGATTGTGTGTCTGCACCATTCTCAGCAGGCGTGCGTCAAGTTGGTCAAGCCGCATAAACATTCCCGCACATTTGATTTGTTGATCGCAATCACATGACCCCGAGAAAGCTGCAGATTGGTCGCCCCCAGAATGCGAATCGCGTTGCCTTGGATGCGGGGTCGCTCCAGAACGAGGTCGAATAGATCCTTGGCAGTTACCGCCATTTGGAAATCGACAAGCGCGCCGTAGCACTCAAAGTCAGCGAGCTCGGCCTACGCGATCGATGTCCTTCGTTCCTATCAAACTGCCTTGTTGATCAAGGATAGGCCCAACAGCATGGCAGAATGTGCCGCAATGCGTGCTCATTCCGCAGGACCTCGATCTGCCGGTCGCAAAAACCAGCACGAACTGCCGTCTCATTCGCCTCTTGAGCGAACCGGCCGAAGGTCGCTGTCCCTCTGTCTAGCTACAAAACGCCGTCGACATGGGATCTGTTGACGCTGCCAGTTCGAGTGCTCTTTCACGTTCGGGTAAACTCCCAAGCCATGAGATATGTCGCTTGTGATTGGGCCCGTCGACGAAACCCAGCCTGCCCGAAGTCGGCGATTCATGGAGCTCTCCCAGAGACCCCGCAACCATGACAGCGGGCGGACCGCAGACGGTCTTTGACTTGTGAGGGTGATGTCCGCCGCGCTCGCCCCTGGATCCCACGAGTGCTTGAGGCGCCTTAGCACGGCAGTGCCGGAAAGGCGTATCATCTGGCCGAGGCTTCGGTTGTGTGATGGTTGGGCGTCTGCGGGCGCCCATCAAACGGTCAATCCGCGTGACTGTCCTGCTGCGTGATTTCTGCGTCCTGCGCAAAACAAGGCAGGAATCCTGCGTCATTGCTCCGGTTTCATCGCAAATTCAGCGCACTCGTTCCATTAGCCTTCACTCAGCGACACAGTCGGGGTCGATATGTCGGAAGACGTGCGGCACGGCAGGCGCGGCGTGGCTGCGTAGGGACAATGGCGAATGGTAAACGTTGCTGAAATCGCGGAGATGGATCGTAGGACGGTGCTTCATCCCTTCACCTATCTGAAGGACTATGCATCCGGCAACGTCGATCCGACGATCGTCGAGACGGGAAAGGGCGTCAGGATCCGGGACGCCACCGGCCGGGAATATATCGACGGCTTTGCCGGCCTTTACTGCGTCAACATCGGCTATGGCCGTACCGAGGTCGCCGAGGCGATCGCGCGACAAGCCTACAAGCTCGCCTACTATCATTCTTATGCTGCGCACACGACCGAAGAACTCGCGCGTCTTTCGGACCGGCTGGTCCGGATGGCGCCGGGCAGGATGTCAAAAGTCTTCTATGGCCTGTCAGGGTCGGACGCCAATGAGACCCAAGCGAAGATCGTTTGGTATTACAATAACCTGCGGGGAAAAACGAAGAAGAAGAAGATCATCGCGCGGGAACGCGGATATCATGGATGTTCCGTCGTCTCCGGCTCGATGACGGGAATGAGTTTCTATCACGACCACATGGATCTGCCGGTTTCTGGCATTCTCCGCACTGGCGTCCCGCATTTCTATCGCGGTGCGCATCCGGGAGAAACCGAGGAGGACTTTTCGGCTCGGCGCGCCGATGAGCTGGAGGCGCTTATCCTGAGTGAAGGTCCGGATACCGTGGGCGCGTTTATCGCCGAACCGGTGCTGGGCACCGGCGGCATCACGCCGCCGCCGATCGGGTACTGGCCGAAGATCCAGGCTGTGCTTCGCAAATACGATGTCCTGTTGATCGCCGACGAGGTGATCTGCGGCTTCGGGCGCACCGGCGCCATGTTCGGATCGGACCTCTACGGCATCGAGCCAGATCTGGTAACTGTCGCCAAGGGCCTGACATCGGGTTACGCGCCTCTTTCGGCGTCTATCGTGTCACAGAAAGTCTATGAGGTCATGGAGGAGGCAACGCCGCGCGTCGGCGCCTTCTCCCATGGCTATACCTATTCCGGACATCCCATCAGCGCTGCTGCGGCGAACGCCGTCCTCGACATCGTTGAACGCGAGGATCTTGCCGGTCAGTCGGCTCGGAAAGGCGCTTATCTTCTTGCCCGGTTGAAGGCGGAGTTCGCACAGAATCCTATCGTCGGCGAGGTTCGGGGCATTGGCATGCTGGCAGCCTTGGAGTTCGTCGCCGACCGCGGAACAAAAGCCACTTTCGATCCGGGGCTGAAGGTTGGCGCACGCATCTCGCAGGCAGCCCGCGACCGAGGCCTCATTGCTCGCGCCATGCCGCATGGAGACATCCTAGGCTTTGCGCCGCCGCTGGTCATGACGGAGGCGGAGATCGATGAGATGGTCAGTATTGCCAAGGCGGCTGTGGACAGCGTGCTCATAGACATGGATGCGCAAGGCGCGGTGGCCGGTTAACATGCTGCACCGCAAGATCTCATGTGCGGCCGAAGTCCTCAAGGTCAAAGATCTCGCTAAGGTATTCGGCGCCACGAAGGTGCTGGACGGAGTTAGCTTCACCGTAAGGCAGGGCGAGGTCGTCTCGCTGATCGGGTCGTCGGGGTGTGGAAAAAGCACCGCGCTTCGCTGCACCAATTTTTTGGAGACGCCGACTTCCGGGCAGATCGAATTCCTGGGAGAGGCCATCTCTGTGACCACCGACGCGCGCGGAGAGCCGAAGATTGTCAACGCGGCTGCGGTCAGAGGGCTTCGACGCCACGTGGGAATGGTATTCCAGAACTTCAATCTCTGGCCGCACCGCACCGTTCTCGGCAACGTGACCGAGGCGCTCGTATGCGTACTCAGGCTGTCGCGGAAGGAAGCAGAAGAGATTGCGCTGTGGGCGCTGTCGAAGGTCGGCATGGAAACCTTCCGCGACCGCTACCCCCAGCAGCTTTCGGGTGGCCAGCAGCAACGTGTCGCTTTCGCGCGCGTCCTGGCGATGCGGCCGAAATTGATGTTGTGCGATGAACCGACCTCCGCGCTCGATCCGGAACTGGTCGGAGAGGTCCTGAAGATCATACGCAAGCTCGCGGAGGAGGGGGCAACAATCCTCCTCGTGACGCACGAAATGCGGTTCGCAAGGGAGCTGTCGAACCGAATGTTATTCCTGCAAAGGGGCCGCCTCGAGCAGGATGACACGCCGGAAGAACTGTTTCGAAACCCCGCGAGCGAAGCGGTAAAGCGGTTTCTTTCGAGCGTGATGCCGGCCAATGCCTGAAGGCAGGCACTGGACAATCAAGAACCAACAAGGGGAACTGAGATGAACATCAGCAAACTAATCAAGTCCGCATTCGCATCCGGCCTGCTGGTCGCCGGGGCGGCGACCATGGCCTCGGCCGAGGAAGGTGTTTTGCGAATCGGCACCGAAGGCGACGCGCCAAAGTTCAGCATGGCCGACCCAAGCGGCAACGTCACCGGCTTCGACGCTGACATCGCCAATGGGATCTGCGCCGAAATGAAGGTCCAGTGTAAGTTCGTCGTCCAGACGTTCAGTTCGCTTGTGCCCTCAATGGACAGCGACCGATTTGACGTCATCATCTCAGGTCTTGGCATTACGGCCGAGCGAGAAAAAAAGATCGACTATTCGATCCCTTACGCAACGACACCTCTTTACTTCGTCGTTGCGAAGGATTCGCCGCTGGCCGGCCTGAAAAGCCTTGATGAAATCAAGAAGGCGATCGTCGGCAAAAGTGTCGGTGTCCCCACAGGCACTACTTACGCCAGGTTCATAGAAAAGCGGATGACGGGCGTCGATCTGAAAACGTACGACGCCGTCACCCAGTTGACGGCCGACCTCGCTAGCGGTCGCATCGACGTAGCTTTCGGAGATTCACCGACCTGGGTCGACTTCCTGGCAACACCGGACGGCGCGAACTTCGCGAAAGTCGACGTCAAGATAATTTCCACAGATGATCCGGAAGTCCTCGGTCGAGGCATGGGCGTCGGGATGCGCAAAGGCAACACCGATCTCAAGGCGAAGATCGACGTGGCCCTGTGCAAGATGATCAACGACGGCGCGGTCAAAAAAGCTTCCATGCAGTGGTTCCAGGACGACTACACCATTCCCTGCAAGCAGTGATCCTTCGATAGTAGCGGCCTGCCTTGGCGTCGCCCAAGGCAGGCGGATGGGAGGCGTCTATGCAGGATTTCTGGGTTCTGATGGTGGAGCATGGCTGGGCGCTGGCTCTCCTGCGCGGCAGCGCAGTGACAATTGCGATCGGGTTGCTCGGCATGCTGCTCGGTTTCGTGGTGGCGACGCCGCTGGCCATCCTGCGCTGGCAGAAGGTGGTGGTCGTCTCACAGATGGTGGATGCCTACAGCATCCTGATCCGCGGAATTCCGGGACTGCTGGTGATCTACCTGTTGTTCTACGGCTCCTTGGACTGGGTAAGAACCGTCGCTGGCACGTTCGGCTACGAGCAGGCCGCCGAGAATGCCTATCCGATGATCGTCGGCGTCATAGCGATTGCCGCGATATCCTGTGCCTACTCGATCGAGGTGATCCGCGGCGCTGTCCAAGCCGTGCCCCCCGGCATGCTCGAAGCCGCCCGCTCCTTGGCACTCCCGAGAATGGTGACATTCTTTCGCATTACCTTTCCGCTCGCCTTGCGGCTGGCACTCGGCGGCATCAACAATGTGTGGCAGATGACGATCAAGGATACGTCGCTGATCTCCGTCGTTGGCCTGCAGGAACTGATGCGGACCGCGGCGATCGCCGCCGGCATTACGAGGTCGCCGCTGTTTTTCTACTGCATTGCCGCAGCCTTGTTCTTCGCTATGACGCTCGCCAGCCAAACCGCATTCTCGAGGATCGAACGGGTCCTCAATCGCGGCTTCGGAGGGATGTGACATGGATTTGGGCATCATGGCGTATGCGCTCCCGTTTCTACTTGAGGGCGTCAAGATCACGATTCTCATCGCAGTCTTCGGCATTGTTCTTGGTCTGCCGCTGGGAGTCCTGGTCGGCCTTGCGCGCGGATCGAAAAACCGGGTGCTTCGCGGTTTTTGCGACGCATATTGCGCGATATTTCGCGGCACGCCAATGCTGGTGCAGATCTTCGTGATCTACTACGGCTTGGCCCAGGTAAGTTTCATCCGGCACAACCCGGTTCTGTGGTGGATGATTGGCGACGGGCTCCATGCAGCCATCCTGGCCGTCGTCCTGAATTCGGGCGCTTACACCGCCGAGACCTTCCGCTCAGCCTTCAACTCGCTTCCCAAGGGGCTGATCGAAGCCGCCCAAGCTTGCGGTATGAAACCATGGCACATTTTCATCCGTATCAAGTTCCCGCTGGCGCTACGACAGGCACTTCCCACCTACAGCACCGAGGTGGCCATCATCGTCAAGGAATCGAGCCTAGCTTCCGCGATCACGGTCCTGGAGATCACCGGCTACGCCAAGCGCCTGATGAGCGAAACGTTCGCAGTGATGGATATCTTCGTCATAACCGCCGCCTTCTACCTCGTGATCAGCGTCGTGGCGCTGACGGCGATGAAACTTCTTGAACGCCGTTTAGCCATCCCCGGCCTGAACCAGTCCTGAAAGGAACAACCATGTCCAACCTGACTTTCATCGATCAGAATAATCTGCCCAAACCCCGCGAAGGCAAGCCTGCTCCCGACAGGCTGATCGAAGGCGATCCGCGCTTCCTGAGCTGGGACATCGCACAGACCGCCGACGGCGTGGTTCAGTCCGGCGTGTGGGAGGCGACGCCTGGAGCCTATCGCTCGATAAAGGGCAAGACTTTCGAGGTCTGCGTTATCCTGTCAGGCGTATCCGAACTGACAGAGGACGGGAAGGAGCCGCGTCGCATCATGGCCGGCGACGCCTTTGTCATGCATCCGGGTTTCACCGGCGTCTGGAAGGTCATCGAAACCACACGCAAGCTCTGGGTTAGTCGCGACTAGTCGGCTCCCGAGCTTTCCTTTGCAACCCAGCAGTAGTACCGGTTGATGACACAGACGCTTTCCACAACGATCAAATCGACGCCATACTGGTGGGACGATTGTGCCTTTCCGCCTTTGCCTAGGCGCGAACTCGATCGGATCTGCGACGTGGCGATCGTCGGCGGCGGCTATACGGGTCTCTCCGCCGCAATCGAGTTGGCGCGGGCAGGCAAGCACGTCCAGCTTTTCGATCGCCAGTCGCTCGGCCAGGCGGCTTCCAGCCGTAACGGTGGCATGGCAAGCGGTAGCATCAGGCCTAGCCGCAAGGAACTGATCCGTCGCTTCGGTTTGGATAGGGCGAACGGCATCCTCCTGGAAGGCCCGACCGCGCGGCAGGACCTTTGGCGGTTTCTCACCGCGGAGAGTATTGAGGCCAACTTCAAGCTGTCCGGCTTGTTCGAAGGGGCGATGACCGCCGAAGAGACAGAAGAGCTCCGCCGTCATGCAGGCTTTCTCCACGACAGCCTTGGCATTGAGACCTTCGCCGTCAAAGAATCTGACGTGCGGCAGTATATCGGAACCGACCTCTATGTTGGTGGCATGGTCCGTATGGACATCGGCGGCCTTCAGCCCGCGAAGTTGCTCGCCGGCATGATCCGGGTCGCGCTCGAGACCGATGCCGTTCTTCACGAGAGCACCGCGGTCCTGAGTTCCACCGGCGATGCCGCCGGCGTGCGGGTCACGACCGAGCGCGGCGAAGTCCTAGCGAAGAAACTCCTTGTATGCACCGACGGATACACCGACGGGTTCGATCCATGGCTACGCCGCCGCTTGGTGCCGGTTCGCAGCCGAATCATAGCCACCGAACCGCTAGACAAGCAGGTCATCGACCGGCTGATGCCCGCGCGCATGATGTACAGCGACATGCGCAAGCTGAGCTACTACTACCGGCCGTCGCCCGACGGGTCTCGTATCCTGTTTGGCGGACGCGACGGCACGACCGCAGGCGATCCGCTCACGCCGACTGTCAATCTGCGGACGGAACTCGCCAGACTTTTCCCGGAACTGGACGCTATCGGCATCACGCACAGCTGGTTTGGGAATGTCGCCATGCACCGGGATATGATCCCGCGTATCTTTTCACGCGGCAACACCATTTACGCGACTGGCTATTGCGGTTCCGGCATCGTCTGGGCACGGTGGCTCGGCAAGAAGGCTGCACTCAAGATTCTCGAAGACACGGAGCAGCCGCGCTCGGCTTTCGATTTCGATCAGGCTCCCAAGGCCGTACCGTTTTACCGCGGCCGTCCATGGTTCATTCCGCTTGTGTACTGGATGTATGAGCGCCATGACCGGAAGACGCTGCGCCGTCGCAAGGACGCTTGAGGCGGCATGGCATTCCTGTTGCTCTGTGATGCAGGCCTCGGGGCGGCAAGTACGCAGGCGGAAAGCGCGGCGTTACAACCTGTGCAGAACGTAAAGCGTCTTCGCGTCTGCGCGGATCCAACGGGACTGGTGGATCTCCCGAAACCTTCCGGATCCATTTTTCCCGATCAAAGATAATGAAAGGCTGGCAAACATGAACGTTGCTGCAAAACTATCTACGCCTCTGGACGTCGCTTCGCTGCCCACCGGCCTGTTCATTGACGGACAATGGAGAGCCGGCACGGAGGGGAAGAACATAGACGTCATTGATCCATCGAGCGGAGACGTCATCGTGTCCGTTGCGGACGCGACTGTCGATGACGCGATGGAGGCGGTTGCCGCCGCCGACAGAGCTGCAAAGGGCTGGGCGGCCACCGCTCCCCGCAAGCGTTCAGAGATCTTGCGCCGCTGCTTCGAGCTGATGATCGAAAACAAGGACATGTTGGCCGAGCTCATCAGTCGGGAAAACGGCAAGACCTTGAACGACGCGCAAGGGGAGGTGGTCTACGCTGCGGAGTTCTTTCGTTGGTTCGCGGAGGAGGCCGTTCGTCTCAATGGCGAGATCTCGACGGCGCCGGGCGGGGCAAACAAGATCATCGTTCAGCACCAGCCAATCGGGGTCGCTGTTCTCGTCACTCCTTGGAATTTCCCTGCTGCCATGGCTACCCGCAAGATCGGGCCGGCGCTGGCGGCGGGCTGCACATGCGTCTTGAAGCCTGCAACGGAGACGCCGCTGACCGCGCTCGTACTGGCCAACCTTTACAAGCAAGCCGGAGTGCCTGACGGCGTGGTCAATGTCGTAACCACCTCGCAGTCCGGACCCGTCGTCAGCGCAATGCTGAACGATCCACGCGTGCGCAAGCTCTCCTTTACCGGTTCCACCGAGGTCGGCAGGACACTCCTGCGCGAGGCAGCGGGAACTGTCGTGTCGTGCTCTATGGAACTCGGTGGAAACGCCCCCTTCATCATCTTCGACGATGCCGACCTGGCTGCGGCCATCGAGGGCGCAATGGTGGCGAAGATGCGCAACGGCGGGGAAGCCTGTACGGCGGCGAACCGCTTCTACGTCCAGTCCGGGATCGCCGAAGCATTTTCCGCCGGGCTTGTCGAGCGGATGAACTCGATGAAGGTCGGGGCCGGATACGATCCGAAATCGCAATGCGGTCCGTTGATCAACAGGAAGGCCGTCGAGCGGCTGACCGCCTTGGTAACTGACGCCACGACGAGAGGCGCCAAGGTGCTTGCCGGCGGCGGACCGCTCGACGGTGAAGGATACTTCTTCGCTCCAACGGTGCTGTCCGGCGTCTCGCCGGATTCGAGGATTTCGGCGGAGGAGATTTTCGGTCCGATTGCCGCACTCACAACTTTCGATACCGAGGACGAGGTTATCAAGCTGGCCAATGCCACGGAGTACGGTCTCATATCGTATGTCTATACCCGAGATCTGGCGCGCGGCATGCGCGTCTCGGAACAGATGGACAGCGGGATGGTCGGGCTGAATCGCGGTCTCGTGTCTGATCCCGCAGCGCCATTCGGCGGAGCGAAGCAGAGCGGGCTCGGCCGCGAGGGCGCCCACGTTGGGATTCTCGAGTTCTGCGAGACCAAGTACATCGCGGTTACTTGGTAGGGGGTCGATCTGCGGGTCGGCGCTGGGGCGGCCAGGTAACGCCCCCAGGCAGCCTCAAAAAAATGATCGAGGAGCTTTGGGCTATGGGTCTCTCAAATAGCGCAGGCGACTTCGCTGCATTGATGTCGATCGAGGTACGTTGAATGGTTGATTTAGAAGACATCGAAAAGGCCCGCGATCGGATCAGCGGCAGCATTCGTCCGACCCCGCTCGTATCATCGCCTTCGCTATCGGAATTCTGCGGTGTGCCCGTACGCCTCAAGTTGGAACATCATCAGGCCACGGGAAGCTTCAAACTGCGAGGCGCCTTCAACGCGCTTCTTCAATTGACCGACGACGAGCGCGCGCGAGGCGTGGTTGCTGCTTCTACAGGTAATCATGGAAGAGCGTTGTCATTCGCAGCGCAGGCGCGTGGCGTGAAGGCGACGATATGTATGTCGAGCCTGGTGCCGGACAACAAGGTCGTCGAGATTCGCCGCCTTGGCGCCGATGTCCACATTGTAGGACGGTCACAGGACGAAGCGCAGGAAGAGGCCGAACGGCTGGTCTTGAGCCGGGGATTGTATCCGATTCCGCCCTTCGATCATCCAGCGATCATCGCCGGCCAAGGAACGTTGGGGTTGGAAATCATTGATGCCCTGCCGGATGTCGCGACCCTACTCATTCAGCTTTCCGGTGGTGGCCTCGCCTCGGGTGTCGCACGCGCGATCAAATCCAAGCGGCCCAAAGCGCGCGTTATTGGGGTCACGATGGAGCGTGGCGCGGCGATGAAAGGCAGCCTGGATGCTGGTCACCCGATCCAAGTGGAAGAATTCGAGAGCCTCGCGGATTCCCTGGGTGGCGGCATTGGTCTTCACAACAGGCTGACCTTTGCCATGTGCGGAGATCTCCTGGACGATGTCATTCTTTTGAGCGAGGCCGAGATCGCCGCCGGTATCCGACACGCCTACCTTCAAGAGCGCGAGATTGTCGAAGGCGCTGGTGCCGTTGGGATAGCAGCTTTGTTGGCGAACAAGGTCAGCAGCCTCCGAGGTCCCACCGTGACCGTTCTGTCAGGCCGCAATATAGATATGCAACTGCATCGCCGTATCATAACAGACGAAACGAGCCCCAAATGAATTTCGCAAAACCGAAGATCTTGACCGAGCCTCAACTGAAGGGCTTAGTGAAGTTAGATCTCGACATCGTCCGCTGCGTGGAGGAGGCATTTCGCACCTTGGCCACTGGAAAGGTTGTCATGCCGCCCATCCTGCGGCTCGATATTCCCGAGCATCGCGGGGAAGTCGACGTCAAGACGGCCTATGTGCCAGGCCTGGACGGCTTCGCCATCAAGATCAGTCCGGGTTTCTTCGGCAATCCCGACATCGGCTTGGCGAGCACAAATGGCTTGATGATATTGCTCTCTAGCACGACGGGTTTGGTGCAGGCGCTGCTGCTGGACAACGGTTATCTGACCGATCTGCGCACGGCCGCTGCCGGCGCGGTCGCCGCCAAGTACCTCGCCCGCGAAGACGCTTCGACTGCCGCCATCTTGGGCGCGGGGCAGCAGGCCCGTCTTCAGTTGCAAGCGCTCATGTTGGTCCGTCGAATCCGTTCGGCCCGCATATGGGCACGCGTGGGCGCCAAGGCTCGCCTCGTCGCACGAGAACTGTCCGATGAACTAGGAATCGAAGTTGCCGCTTGCCCGACCCAGGAAGAGGCTGTTGCAGGGGCGCATGTCATTGTCACGACGACGCCATCTGACCGCCCCATTATTTTGTCGCGGTGGCTTGCACCCGGACAGCACATCACAGCAATGGGCTCAGATGCCGAGCACAAGAATGAGATTGAGCCTCAGGTGATCGCCATTGCCGACATTTATGTGGCCGACAGCTTGGCACAAACGAGACGCCTCGGCGAACTGCATCACGCCATCGAAACGGGTGCAGTTGACGAGAACGCGCGCTTCGCCGAGCTCGGGCAGATCATTGCCGGTGAGGTGGCGGGTCGGACAAGTGCCGACCAGATCACGATCGCGGATCTCACCGGAACAGGTATTCAAGACACCGCTATCGCTAACTTCGCATTCGCACGGTCCCGTCAACTGACAGAAGGAACGACCAACGAGCCCTGATAGCCATCGTTGATTGACATGTTACTACTCGTGGAGACCCTAGCCGACGGCCCGCTGCCCATTCGGGAGCTAAGAACACCCATCGGAAAGTAGCAGAGCATGACGCGTTGTCGCAGCGGCAGCCTTCCTGCCTGGCGAGACCGGTTCTCTTCGCCGGTATGCGGATCGGCGCCGGGACCTGCACCGACAACACGGGTTGGCGCCGGTGCAGTTGCTGACGACCGATCCCGGGCCGGACGTCGCGCCATATCACAATCGGCAGGTTGTGGTCCTTCAGCCGGAGAACTGGGCGGCGTGCATCAATTTGACAAGCCTGAGGCCGGTCTTTTGCGGCCGCTGCCGGCTGGATCACTCTCAGTGAAGACAGTTCGCCCTGAGAGCTCCTAACTTAACTTCGCAAAATCTCCGGCACGCTGAGAGGCCCGAGATCGAGGACCGGCGTGTACTCACCGGTGCGGCGCCAGACGCCCCGCACCTTTCCATTCTCCCGATCACGGGGATCGAACGTCAGTCCTCGAAGTGATCCAGAAAGGCCTCTGCAGATGCGGCGTCGCTGAAGCGAGGGAGTGAGCATTTCGAGCCTGAACAAGCCACCCCTTCGCCAATGGCCTTCTAGCGCCTGAACGGTTCATCATCGGTCGACTGTGTGCAATGGACTGCTGCACAATCGGGTCAGGCGGCTTTGCGGTTCTGCCCCTTGCTAAGCAACGCGGTGATGAACTTGTCCCACTTCTTCATGCCGGCGCGCTTTTCCGGCATGTAGTTCCACCTGTCGTAATTCTTCGAGCTGACATCATGCAGGGCGTGGTTCTGGATGCGGTCGCGGATTTCCTTCGTCACACCGGCTTTGCCAGCGAGTGTCTTCCAGGTGCGCCGCAGATCCCGATTGGTGACAACCGGGATGACGCCACGCTCGCGCTGCCTCCAGATGAAGCTGTATAGGGTGTTGTGGCTAACCGGTACGGACGGGTCGTTCGCTGATGGAAAGAACCATCCATATTTGTTCGGCTTGAGGGAATTGATCAACTCGGCGGCCAGCGCGGGAACGGGTATCGCGTGCGGCCGGCTGTTCTTCGTCTTTGACCAGTCGATGATTTCTTCGGCGGCATCCCACTGATCGACGTGAAGTCGGGCAATCTCCTCGACGCGTTGTCCAGTCAGCATGAGGATGCGGATGGCGCGGGGGTACGGCGGATGCACGGGAGTGTCGGGGCATTCGAGCCAGCGATAGAGCCGCACATATTCGTCCTCATCCAGCCAGCGGGTGCCGACATTCTTTGGCTCGGTTGGGATGCCCGCTGCCGGATTGTAGGCAAGCCGGAAGCGGTGAGGGGAACTGTTCCGATAATCATGCTCGGACTTCATTCCCCAGCTATAGGCGGAACGGACATAGCTTCGGACATGATCCGCCATGACCCGGGCGCCGCGCTCGTAGATGGGGCGGATGACGTTGGCGACTTCATCGGGTTCGATCTCGCGCGCAAGCCGATTGCGCCCGAGGGTGTCGGCAACCTTGTTTAGTCCCTTCTCGGCTTCCTTCCAGGAGGACTTGCCGTTCTCCCTCAGGTTCTCGACATAGGCCTCGAAGAGATCGCCGACGGTCCCGGGCCGGGTATCCGTGGCGATTTTGATGCTGCGGCCCTTCTGGATCAGGTTGGCGAAGTCGCGCTGAAAGAGTTCTCGCGCTCCAGCCAGTGAGATCGATGGATAGGAGCCGATTTTCTTTTTCGTCCGTTTGCCATCGCGCCATTGCTGCGCCATCCACTCGGCTGTCACCCGCGTGGGCATCGCCTTCAGCACCAGCACCAACCGCCCCGTGCCGCGACCTTCGCCATCGGCGAGATCCGCCTGCTTGCCTGACTTCTCGACCTGTTTGATTGCTCGCCGAATGGCTCCGTCAGTGAGGCTGGGCATGGCTGGGACTCGTGCAGATTTGGGGGCGGTATGGGCTCGTTAATTGGTGACGGTAAGGCGATCACTCGCCGAAAATCGCCTCCAATATGCCAAATTCCGCCCCCTGTACGCAAGGCCAAAAAAGATCAATGATTCAATAGGATTGAGCGTGATTGTTCGTGATGTTTGGAGGACAAAATGGGTGATTGTGGACCAGGATGATCGCGGTGGCCGACAGTTCGAGCGCGCGCTTGACCACTTCCCTGGGATAGACGGGCGTGTGGTCGACCGTGCCTGTCTGCTGCACCTCGTCTGATATCAGCGCGTTCTTCTTGTCGAGGAAAAGGATGCGGAACTGCTCGCGCGCCTCGAACGCCATGGCCGAGCGGCAATAGTCGAGGAGCTGCTGCCATGACGAGAGGATTTCGCGGCCCTGAACCTCGCCGCGCGCCATGCGCTGGGCGGTCGCCGCGATGACCTTCAGCTCAAGCGCCACGGTCGGGCCGATGCCCGTGACCTCCTGCAACAGGCCGACGGGCGCGCCGAGCACTTCGGCCAACGTGCCGAAGCGGGCCAGCAGCGCCTTCGCGACCGGCTTGGTGTCGGCGCGCGGGATCAGGCGGAAAAGCAGGAGTTCCAGCAGTTCATAGTCGGGCAAGGCATCCGGGCCGGCCGAGGCAAAGCGCTCGCGCAGACGATCACGGTGGCCGAGATAGTGAGGCTTTTCGGCGGGAGCCTGTCTGGCCTTCGTGGCTTGCCGCACCGGCACCTCGGAGAAGAAACTCCGCTCGTCGTCATCGCCCTGTGTCGCCATGTGCCGCCCATCCAGCCCGAGCAATGATCGCTGATCCCCGCGAAACACTAGGACGGCGGGCGGGGGCGGTCGAGGTCTTTTCGGCGGCAAGGAATAAGTAAGCCACCGACCTCAACGCAATGTCGCGGCAATGGGGGTCGCGCAAGCTCACGGCATCGCCATTGATGGCCCCGCATTGGAGAACCAAGATGCCCAGCCTCGTTCGTATCCTGCTGTCCGTCGGGCTGTTTCTGAGCTTCAGCCCTGCAATGGCTGCCCTGGTGATCGATGCCGTACCCGCCGGTAGCCGCTCTGATCAGAACCTCCCGATCCATTTCATCCAATACGATGATCCTTGCACGGACGGCCGTTACAGCGACGGTAAGCCGCATAACTGCCGGGAGCTCCTGCGCATGCTGGACCGCCGGGAGCGTTATCGGGAACGGCACGACAATTACCGGCGCGAACGCTACGATCCCTGCATCAATGGCAGGGTTAGCGATGGCCGTCCGCGCAGTTGCCGGGAAATAATGCGCTGGCTAAGAGATCAGGACGAGACTGGCGGCCGCGCAAACACTGGAAATAGGCCGCTATTCAAGACCTCGCCACGGTGTCCTAAACCGGCAGGCCGGGGCGGTCGAGCTTTTTGGGCGACAGCGTGAAAATCTCGCAGCCGGTGTCGGTCACGCCGATCGTGTGCTCATACTGCGCCGACAGCGAGCGATCGCGCGTCACCGCCGTCCAGCCGTCCGACAGGACTTTCACATGCGGCCGGCCAAGATTGATCATCGGTTCGATGGTGAAGATCATGCCGGCGCGCATTTCCACGCCTTCATTGGCGCTGCCATAATGCAGGATGTTTGGGGCATCATGGAACAGCTGGCCGACGCCGTGGCCGCAGAAATCGCGCACCACGGAGCAGCGCTCCGCTTCGGCGTAGGTCTGGATGGCGGCGCCGATGGCGCCGGTGCGCGCGCCCGGCCTGACCGCGGCGATGCCGCGCATCAGGCACTCATGGGTGACCTCGAGCAGGCGTTCGGCGGCGCGCTTGATCGTGCCGACCGGATACATGCGCGAGGAATCGCCGTGCCAGCCATCGAGGATGTAGGTCACGTCGATGTTAACGATATCGCCATCCTTCAGCGGCTTGTTGTCGGGAATGCCGTGACAGACGACATGGTTGATCGAGGTGCAGGACGATTTCGTGTAACCGCGATAGTTGAGTGTGGCCGGCAGCGCGCCGTTGTCCATGCCGAACTCGAAGACGAAACGGTCGATCGTGTCCGTGGTGACGCCGGGACCGACCATTGGCACCAGCTCGTCCAGGCAGCGCGCGGTGAGGTCGCATGCTTTGCGCATGCCGGCAAAGCCTTCCTCGCCATAGAGGCGGATCTGGCCGGTGTTTCTGAGCGGTGCAGTGGCGGCGTCGAGATAGGTGACCATTTTGTCCATATAGAAGGTGGCGCGCGGCAGGAGTGAGGCGCGTAAGTGGCACCAGATTTGGCACTTGGGAGCGAAAGGTTCAAGGAAGAACTGCCTGATGCGGTCCCAGCCGCCGGATATTCGCTTGCCGAGGCAATGCTTTCCCGTTTTTCGCGGCGTTGCTTTCACTGCCGGGCCGCCTGGTGCCGGCAGGCTTTGCCTTTGCCCGCTGCAGCAAAGCGGCGGGTTTCCGCAGTGACGACACATTTCCGTGGCACAAAACGAACGAAGCAACTTTTGACGACGAACGGCGTTGCTTGGGCGATGCCGGTTCGGGAGATGTCGAATGGACAGATTGCAATTCGAGGTGCCGGTGCGCATCGCACCAGGCCCCGGCTTGCCCGTCGAGGAAATCTACAGCGTCGAGCAGGCGCTCGATTTTCTGCAGGATTGGCCGGCACGCCGGCAGGGGCCGGTGTATCAGAAAGCCTTCAATGCCTGTTTCGGTGCCACGGTGGATGTGGTCGAGACCGAAGACGCCTGCCGGGCGTTCATGGCGTTCTGCCGTGTCACCGGACTGATGGCCGGCGACATGATGGTGCCGCGCAAGCGCGGCGGCGAGGCGAGAGCACTGCCGGCCTGAGGGCCGCCGGGTGAACCAGTTCGGGTTCGAAAGTACATGACAATTCGCGTGCGCGACGCATCGCCGGTCACCGTTAAGCTTCCGTTTCCACCTTCGCTGTTAGCCATTGCTTGTTCGGCAATGGTTGATTCGTTGCGTCAGTTTCATGGTTCGGAAGATGTACCCAGAAAAAGTCCGTGCGTTCCCGATCGATCGTCAGCTATTCTTGGTCAGGGAAGTTGCCGCCAAGCTCGGCAATCTGCATGGCGAGACCGCCACCTCGTTCTGGAAGGCAAAAGCGACGGAGTTGCTCGATCTCGTTGTCGGGACGGGCAGGGACAGAACGGCAGCCAGCGACGAAGTGCGCAGGTTCTTCCTGGCCGTGCAAAGAGAATTGTTGGCTGAGTCGAACAGTGAGTCCGTGCCAGTTCTTTCCGCCTGAAGCGGCGGACGCCGATCAGACGATGGCACCTCCGATCAAACAATGGCACCCCTGATCGAAAATGAGCCTAAGTTTTAGCCTTTCGTTCATATATGCGTGCTTTCTAATTGACCATGGTGTTCAACTGCTTCACCCGGATACGGCTGACGGCGGCCGGCATAGGCCGCAGCAGAGCCGCGAACGTCGCCACCATCTTTGCCCTCACCCTGCCGATCGTTGTCGGTGCGGCGGGTTTTGGCGTGGAAACCTCCTATTGGTACTATAACAGCTTGAGACTGCAGGCCACGGCGGATGCCGCGGCCTATGCCGGCGCGCTGGAGCAGATCTCGGGTTCCGATACGCCGACGATCGTCGCGGCGGCGACCCAGTCGGCCGCGACGAATGGGCTTGGCGCAGGCACGATCGTCGTCAATACGCCGCCCGCGTCCGGACCGAACACGGCCAAGAAAGCGGTTGAAGTGATCGTCGGCCAAAAGCTCGATCGGATGTTCACCCTGATCTTCACTCAGACCCAGGTTCCAGAACAGGCGAGGGCCGTGGCCCTCATCACCAATGCTTCGAAGGCCTGCATACTCGCGCTCGATCCGACCGCCTCGCAGGCTGCCCTGTTTTCTGGCAACACCAGCGTGAAGTTCACCGGCTGCTCGGTGATGGCCAATTCGATCGCCTCGGATGCCATCAAGCTTCAGGGATCGGCGGGTCTCCAGGTCGATTGCCTGATAACGGCGGGCGGCGTCTCTCTTAGCAATCCCGTCACCACCGTTTGCGCGGCCCCGATCACCCAGGCGCTGCCTGCCGCGGATCCATTTGCCGGCCTTCCGGCCCCGGCGGCCTCGAACCCCTGCAAGAATATCAATGGCAACAAGACGACGCAAACGATCCAGCCGGGGACCTACTGCAGTGGACTCAGCCTCAGCGGCGATGTCACCCTTTCGCCTGGGGTCTACGTCGTCCAGGGGGGCGATTTCAAAGTGAATGCGAACGCCAACGTCTTCGGTGACGGCGTCACCATCTACCTCGCCGGCGCCTCGCGTGTGTCGATGAACGGCAACGCCACGGTCAATCTGAGCGCGCCGACGTCCGGCAGTTACTCGGGCGTGCTGATGTATGGCGACAGAACGGCCACCGGCGGACAGAGTACCTTTAACGGCACGGCAACCTCGTTGCTGACCGGCGCGCTCTACTTCCCCAGGCAGCAGGTAAACTATCTCGGGAATTTCTCCGGCAAAAGCGGGTGCACGCAGGTTGTCGCCGACATGATCCAATGGTCCGGCAACGCGACCATCAATCAGGATTGCACGAGCCTTGGAATGGGCGATATTTTCGCCGCGCAGTCCGTGATGCTGGTCGAGTAACCTTCCGTGGATCGCCGATCGTACTCAATTCTTAAAGATGAGGTAGGCGCTGCGGCCGTTGAGTTCGCGATGGTGCTGCCCTTCCTGTGCCTGGCGCTGCTCGGCATCGTCGACGGCTGGTCATACGTCACGAACTCACTGTCGATGCGCGCCGGCGTCAAGACAGCGGCAAACCTGGTGCTGGCTGGGTCGACTGACGATGCGGCAACGCAGGCCGTTGCCCTTTCGAGCTGGGAGAAGCGGCCGGACGACGGACAGGTCACGCTGAGCCGGATCCACAAATGCGGGACGACGGTGGTCGACGCCTCGACGCTGTGCAGCGGACCGAAGTTGTCGGCGGTCTTTGTTCAGATCCAGGCATCGGCCACCTGGACCCCGCCCTTCACCTTCGGCGTCTTTTCCGCCCCCAGCACGATCGGCCACCAGGAGTTGATCCGTGTTCGGTAATGCGAGGGGCTTCAGGGCCGATCGATCGGGCGGAGCCGCGCTCGAATTCGCGCTGATCGCACCGTTCCTCATCATGCTGCTATTCGGAATCTTCGCCTTCGGCTGGTCGATGAATTCGGCCTCAAGCGTTCGGTACACGCTGGAGGCGTCCGCACGGTCCCTGCAGCTTAACAACACGCTGACTCAGGCCGACATCCAGGCGATCGCGACGCAGAAACTGCTTGCGCTGGGTCTGAAGGATGTCAACGTCACGATCGCCATCGATCCCGTGAGCGGCGGCTTTCGCATGGCGCACCTGACCGCTGCCTATGCGTTCGTCATAGACTTCCCGTACTTCAGTGCCTTTCCGATCAATTATGCGACGACCGTTACCGTGCCGCTGGTCGGCAGCTAGACGTGGGCTGTCCCTGCCATGTCGGCGAAGGACGTTTGGAACGGTTCCATTCCGTCCAGTAACAGGCTCTTTTGCCAGCGCGGGATTGTCGAAATTTTTATCCAAGACATCAAGAATCTTTAAACGTGTGCCCTTTACGAAAGCACGTATGGCCTCGTGGCGGAGCGGCTACGCTAGAGACTGCAAATCTCGGAAGCCTCGGTTCGATTCCGAGGCGAGGCCTCCAAAATCCCGATGCGGCTGGATCGTCGGTCCGGGACGGGATTGGAGCCGTCCCTGGTCCATTACGCATTACGCCGAGCGGTTCCGCTTGGGCGCAAAAAGCTCTAACGGAACAGATATCTCGACACCTCGGGGTTGCCGCGGCGCCACATCACGTTGTCGAGGAAATAGTGGTGTACGTTGATGAAAATCAACACGATGAAGAAGAACAGCGACGACCCAAGGACCTCCCGGTCATAGGGGACAATGGCGGTCAGCGCGGTCGGAATCAGCCAGAAACCCAGACCGCCAAGGAGGAGGCCAGCACTAATGAACTCCAGGAGCCGCACTCTGTAGGCCGGACCAAGAATCGACAGGATTCTGGATTGCGGAATTTTTTCTGCATCGCGCGCATCACGCTCGACATTGCTCTGATAGCGCCAGACCACCGCCAGGTACTGCAAGGAATGGAGCGCCGGCACTACGAGCAGCCAGAGCGGGTTTGTCCTTACGATCAGAATCCAAAGATATAGCGACGCGCTGTAGGCGATGATGCCGTTATATGGCAGGCTGCCGCCATTCCTGGTCCAGCGATTGATCAGCATCACAACCGTGGCAGCCGTGGAGGCGGCCGCGGCCGAGAGTGCAATCGCATTGAGCCATGCAGGGGTGGCAAACGTGTAATATTCCAGCCCCAGGTATTTTCCCTGGCTGACCGCCGTGTTCGTCTGAAGCCACGCGAACAGCCAAACGGCATAGCTGTTGACCAGCAGGATTTTCTTGTCCGGATCGGTGAAGAACCGGCGCTTCAGGACGGCATCCACCATCAACATGCCGTAGCCTTGCTTGACGTAGTGCCAACCCACGAAAAAGAACATCGCGTTGGTTGCATTCCCCAAGAGCCGGGCGTTAGCCGTTATCGAGCCATAAGCGAAAAATGCGCCCATGAGCAGGGGAACGACGATGCCGGCGAAGATGTAGCGGATCTGCAGGTTCCTGTCGTATCCGTCGCCACGCAGCTTCCGCCCAAAATTGCGGTAGAAGAGTTGGTAGGAGTGGGCGAAGTGCGGATAGTTGATCAGATAAGCCAGGAAAAGCATCGTCGCCGCAACGAGCCCTTCGTATCTCAGCGGCACGAAATACAGCACGGGCAAAATCAGGAATGCGCTGCCGCCAAGCATCAGAAAGTCCGCGAGCGGACCAAAGAGATATTTTGGAGGCGTTGCCGCAGGAGCGCGTGTATCCGCCGAAAGGTGAACTGCCATGTGAGCGCTCCCTTACGGTCCATTTAACCACCGGCCCGTTTGCTCGACAAGGTCGAGAATCCGAGCGGTCACCGCAACAGGCTTGAGCATCGGCCGCAACGGACGCCGTGATCCTCAAATTGTCGATGCGGTGCCGCCCTGCCAAATCTGCCGGGCACTCGCTGTGTAGAATCGGGAAGGAGAGACCGAGGCCTGAAAAATCTGGTACGCCCAAGGGGAATCGAACCCCTGTTACCGCCGTGAAAGGGCGGACTTTTCGACTTATGCAGAGTTCTAGTTGTCTACTCGTGTCTATCGGCGTTTAACGTAAGTCGTTGGATTAATTAACGGGTTCATTGCGCTTATCTAGGGTTGTCTTCGCGCGTCCGCGGGTGTATTTCGG
The DNA here is from genome assembly GCF_020164995.1 of Mesorhizobium sp. CO1-1-11. Lineage (NCBI taxonomy): Bacteria > Pseudomonadati > Pseudomonadota > Alphaproteobacteria > Hyphomicrobiales > Phyllobacteriaceae > Mesorhizobium > Mesorhizobium sp. CO1-1-11. Next base: position 235,021 of record NZ_JAIUHE010000009.1, on the reverse strand, counting down.
GACCGATTTCGGGTCCATTTTAGGAGCAGGCGGGCAGATGGCGCGAACCAGAACAGATGCGGCAATAACGACGCGCAACGCCCGCAAGCAGCTCAGGCCGCGAAAGAAGCCGTACTGCCGGTCGCTCGGGCCAACCGTTGCCGTCGGCTACCAAAGAAGATCGCGGGGAGGGGTGTGGCAGGCAATAGAATCGCTCGGTGACAAACGTTACCGAGTTGAGCAAATTGGCGTCGCGGATGATTTTTTGGACGCGAACGGTGTCAACGTTTTCGACTATGAGCAGGCCAAGGGTATTGCTTTGGCCAAGATTTCCTCGTGGCATGCAAAGGAAATAGCATCCGCACAGGGCCCAGCGCCGACGGTACGTTCGGCCGTGGAGAACTACATTGAGTTGCAGGCGGCGCGGGAACGTGCGGTGGCAGGCAAAGGCAGGTTGCGGGGGGATGCACGGCTGCGGCTTTCCCGACACGTATTATCCGATCCCGTGTCTGATGTTGCGCTTCACGATTTGAAAGAGGCACATTTTGACCAATGGAGGATCCGTCGATCGCCCGATCTTTCGGTGTCGACTGTTCGCCGGGTGGTCAATGATCTCAAGGCAGCCCTCAACGCCGCAGCAGCCAAAAATCGTTCGCGCCTCCCGGCTGATGTGGCAATCATCATCAAGAATGGATTGTCAGCAGGCGAGGCGGCGCCGCCGATTGCTCGCGACCAGGCCGCACTGCCCGACGCTGATGTCCGCCGGATTATCGAAGCGGCGAGGGAAGTTGATATTGACGAGGGCTGGGATGGTGACCTTCTGCGCATGGTATTGGTGTTGTCCGCAACCGGGGCCCGCTTTTCGCAGGTAGCTCGCATGACTGTGGGCGACGTCCAGATGCCACAAAGCCGATTGATGGTGCCGACGAGTCGCAAGGGGAGAGGCACGAAGAACACGACGCACATTGGAATTAGAGTTGGCACGGACGTCATTGATCAGTTGCGCCCCGCGATTGCAGGAAAGCAGCGAGGTGAAGCTTTGCTCCAACGGTGGCGCCATGTTCAAACGAAGGCCACCGGGATCCGGCCACCCCAGTGGGTTCGCCATGCTCGTGGTCCGTGGATTGCAGCGAGCGAACTCGCCCGGTCTTGGCTCGACATCATCACTCGTGCCGGCCTTTCGCGCGAAGTCGTGCCTTACTCTTTGAGGCATTCCTCCATTGTTCGCCAGCTTCGAGCGGGTCTTCCTGTTCGGCTCGTGGCCGCCCTGCATGACACCAGCACCACGATGATTGAACGCCACTATGCGTCGGCCATTGTCGACCTGCTCGACGATCTGGCTGCAAGCGCCGTCATTCCGCTGATGGCTGACCAACCTGGGACAAACGTGGTGCCGCTTCGCGCTGGGTAGGTGTAAGCCAAAGATTAACTGCGTCGAACGACGTGAGGTAACGTGGACGCCTGTGGATATCGGGGAAAGTTTCCTGAAACAAATGGCCCTATTGATATACGCAATTGAACGCAAATGAACGAGCCGAGGATTCGTGGAAGGCGTAAAAGGTGGCTTTTCACCCGGCCTGGGCAGAGAATTATCCAGAATTTTGTCTTGTTTACACCCGTCTAAGCGTGCGCATAAGTGGCTGTTGGCTCAATTTTCATATGAGGCAACGTCATGTCGTTCCAGAACTTCACGAACAACGATTCTGCCATCCGAGCACCAACCCGCCCCCAACTCGCGACCGACGTCAAGGGCGCGGTGATCTACACCGGGCTGTGCCGTGCGCAACTCTACAAGGACATGCGCGCCGGCCTGCTCGTTGCTCGTAAAAAGGGTGCCCGCACGATCCTGCTGTACGAGGATTTGGATCGCTACCTCAAAGCCATGCCCGAGGCGAAGTTCAAGCCCCTGGGCAAGGACTCCTTGAACTCATAGTTCCCCACCCTCAACAAACAATCTTGACCAAGGTCGTGCTGCAGAGCCCGACCTCTGGAAGGACTTTGCCATGGGACGCCGCTCCGACTTCCCGCGCATCGCCAAAGATCTCTACAGCACGCCCGCGATGGCCCTTCCGCCGCTGCTGTTCCATCTTCCTCGCGCTGTTCGCTACCTTGAACCCACAGCTGGCAACGGCGCTCTAATCCGCGGCCTAGCCGAGCATGGTCATACCTGCCAATTGGCAATCGATATCGACCCGGCGGACTCGAGTATCGTTTGCCGTGATGCCCTCTCACTCACCGCGGCCGACGTTGCGTGCGTTGATATGATCATCGCCAACCTTCCGTGGACCTGGTCTTCATTTGAGCCGCTTCTAAAGCATCTGTTGACGCTCGGCCGTCCGATCTGGATCCTGCGGGACACCCAATGGCTATTCAATCTGCGTTCAATGGCGCTGGTTGCTCGCTGCGGCATGGTGCAACCCACGCGCCGATTGCGCTGGATTCCAGGCACCAAAAACACCGCGAAGGACGATAGCGCTTGGCATTTCTTTCCGCCCGGCTTCATCGGCGCTCCGTTTCTCCTACCGCGCATCGATCTCCACGAACCTCGCGGAGAGGGCCGTGAGCAATAAAGGCGGCCTTTCCGGCAAGCACCTGGCATACAAGGTCTTGGCGCATGTTCGCGGGATTAGGGAGAGCCAGCGCGCTATTGCCGCTCAACTGATAGAGCACATGAACTCTAAAACTGGAGCATGCTTTCCCAGCATGCGACTCTTGGCCGACGAGTTGCGCTATTCGCTCCCCACAATACAGATTGGAATTGCAGCTCTCACCGACCCAAATGATCCGGACCGTCTCTTCGACAACCTCAATCCGGGGCAGGGCAACCTGCCGGACTATGAGCCTCGATGGTCGCGTTTTGAGGAACTGAACGCCGAAATCGAGGCGCGCTACCTACTCAGCACTGTTAAACTCAGGGCTAACAGTTCCCACCGGCGAACTGTTAAATCGGCAGTGAACAGTAACTGTATGGCAAGAGCCGCTGTAACTGTTCAACACTCAGCTAACAAAACCAATTTAAGAACCAAAGGCGCGCGGCCGGCCGCCCCTCAGGCGGCTGGGCCGGTCCGCGCGCCTTCGAAGGAAACGGCAGAAAAGAGCGCGCTGCCAATGGGCCCGCCAGTTCCGCTGCCACCAGCTTCTGAAGAGGCTGGGGCTCTTGAGCTTCCGCCGACGGCAACGGTGAGACGCGGGCCCACTGAGGCTTCCAGAGCCCATGTATCAGCCATGCACGAGAAGTTCCTGCGCGAGCACCAGCCAGTAGGCCCGACATGGCCTCGGGGTGGGTCTAAACGCCCTTGAAGGCGGAGCTGCAGCACTGAGAAGCAAACACCTAACCGACGCCCGGCGGATCCGGGCAAACACGGAGGCAGCAATGACGTTAGATAACAGGATTTCTAGAATGCGGAGCTTTATGCGCCAAATGCGAGCCATGCCGCCAGTATGGAGCGAGTCAGCGCATAGCAAGGCCCCAGATGTTCTGCCAAACCTGCCGCAGGAGATTGAGCCATTGCTCCGCGCAATTGACAAATATCGCGCCACAATACAGGTGCTCGGCCAAGAAGAATTGGACGAGCTATGCTCACACTTAGTCGGCCAAACGCTGAACTGGCGCTATGGCGAAGACTGGAGATGCACCGCGATGGCGTTGTACCATTTGGTGAATGCGGAGTCGCTTCGCCGGCTAGATGAAGAAGGCTTTTGCGCGCGGCACGCTGATCATGACACCGGACAGTAAATTCGTGAGCGCTGCCGATCTTGAACGCGTCGAGCCCCTTCATTTGACGGCTAGGTAAAATCGTCTGGTGCAAACTCACACGCGTACGGTATAAGAATACCGCTATGTCAAAGGCCAAACTGAACATGAGGCAGGAGCGTTTCTGCCTTGCCTTATCCGAGGGCCTCCCCCAGTCCCGGGCATACATCGAGGCTGGTTATACGTCGCGCGGCAATGCGGCTGAGGTCGCAGCCGCGCGCCTGTTCAGAAACGTTCAGGTGCAATCACGGATTGCCGAGCTGCAAGCTGGGGCTGCAAGGCGTTCAGAGATAACGGTCGACGACTTGGTTGCTGAACTCGAAAGCATGCGCAAGCTCGCCATGGCATGCAAGAACCCGGCTGCCGGCGTAGCGGCTGTCATGGGCAAAGCGAAGCTACTTGGGCTGATCGTTGACAGAGCCGAAGTCACCACGACGCTGCGCAAGCCTGCACGCCAGGCGACAGACGAAACGCACATGACGCTGGAAGAATGGCAGCGGAGGTTCGCGACCAACTGAACTGGCAGAGTGGAAATTATTCAGCTCAAAGGTTCGATGTCCCCCATTTTCGCTAGAAGTTGACCATTGTAAGTTGGTCCGTCCGCTCCAGCATGAACCCGCCTGTGACAGTTTGGGCAGAGAGAAATCACAAAATGCGGGTCGTCCGGACCGCCGTCGCTCGCTCTCCGAATATGGTGTGGTTCAAGATATGCGCTGCCATCCACCCGCTGAAATGGGGCCGGCAATGTGCAACCCTCGCAAGCACCGCCTGCACGAGCGAGAACGTATGAGCGGACATCGGCAGATCGAGAGTAGATCGTCCTTTCGGACCGTCCACTGGCCGTCGATGGGGCAGCTGCCTGCATCGCACGCTGCCTCAGCACGGCCAAATCGTCGATTGGAGCAGCCGATTGTTCCGCAGTTTCAACAACTCTGTCGAGCGGGTGGAGTTCGAAGATAATCGCCCGTCGGCTGGTCCTTTGCTGTCCTGTGACGTCCCCCAGCGCCAACCGGCACAAACATACTCACCTCGGAAGGTTATCGAACGCTCGGGGTATTCCTTTTCAAACCATAGCAGATCCTTCCCATTGGCAAGGTGGTCCGCAATTGCGCGGTTTCCTCGCACGATGTCCATATCGCCGACCTGGCCCTCGCCGAAATAGTCGATCCTCCCGTCGTCATAGAAGACGTCGTCGTAACCATATTCTTGGCCACGTTTGCCGGTTATGAGGAAAATGACGTTGTGATTTGCAGGTGTGATAATCCCGCCTTGCTGTTGCCCTCCGTATCGCGCGTGGATGTCGCGGCGGCGGTTGTACTTCTCGCCTCGAATGAAGCCCCTGCTCATGTCCCCTCCAAGCTGTTGTGCACGTCAAAAAACCGAGTGTGTCACCTGGAGGGCCGTCGCGATATGGGCGTCAGGAGCAGATAACCGGTTGACGTTCTGGCTGCACGGTTTTATCAAATGCTGAAGCAATTGATAAATAAAATGGTCGTAGGTCATGAGCGGCAAGGCTTTCAAGAAAGTTGTGGCATATCTCCGCACCTCGTCTGCGGCGAATGTCGGTGCTGACAAAGACAGCGAGACGCGGCAGCGCGAGGCAATAGAGGTCTACGCCCGGTCTGCTGGGCTGGAGATTGTCGAAACATACTATGATGCCGCCATCAGCGGTGCAGACCCGATCACCGCTCGACCAGGATTTTCGGCAATGTTAGAGCGTCTGCTGTCGAACGGCGTGCGCGCCATTCTAGTTGAAACGGCCTCGCGGTTTGCACGAGACCTCATCGTTCAAGAGACGGGATACGAGATGCTCAAGGCGCGCGGCATCGATCTGATCGCCGTCGACAGCCCCGAGAGCTTCGTGGCTGATACGCCGACTGCGAACTTGATCAGGCAGGTGCTGGGCGCTGTTGCCGAATTTGAGAAGGCGATGCTCGTGGAGAAGCTGCGAGGGGCTCGCGAACGTAAGCGGAAGGCGACCGGCAGGAAGGTTGGCGGCCGCAAAAACTATGCCGAAATCGACGGTGGACCGGAAATGATCGCGCTCGCAAAAAAGCTGCACCGCTACCCGGTCAATGGGAGGCGGCGGACCCTGGGTGAAATCGCGGAAGCCCTAGAAAACGAAGGCTTAGTGTCGAGCACCGGAACGCGGTACACACCGACCGCAATCTCAAGAATGCTTGCCGCCAAAGGCAGCAAGCTGACGGCTGGACATGGAGTTGATCACGAACCTTCGCCAGCCCACTCTCTGGCCCGTCCAGATACGCCCGACTTGCCTGCAATGCGAACTCCGCTTGGTTCGCGATGGTAACGGGGTAGAAATTGTCTTTCAGCGGGGGTGGCGATTGGCTGGAGGCGTTCAACAAGGATGCGGTAATCGTGGCGGACATCGTCGGCCTGGTCGTGACGCGCACACCAGAGGACGACGCCAATATGGTTGCCGTATCCATCCATGCCCGAGCTGAGAGCTTCGCCGCTCTGTATGCCGCCGGCCCCAAGCCGCACCTGATCGCGCAGCACGAGGAGCTCGACGAGGTCTGGCGACGCACCCACGCGGACTTTAAGGGTGCCGTAGACGGCAGACGGACGTTGATAGTGTTTCGTTGCGACGGGTCGACGCTCGCTCCGCTCGATGATCTCGCGCCCGCCGAGATCGCGCGGCTGTATCCGAGGAAGGAGTAATAAGGCGCCAGGTTCCCGGCACGCCAGGGTTTGCCGATGCGGGGGCCTTGTGGGACCATACAGACCATCCTGCGTTCGATGATGCGGGGCTGAGGATCTCGCAGTGGTCATGGCGCCGAACGGCCCGACCTTCGCGCATAGCCGGAAATCTCGGCAAGGGCCTGCTGCCGGCTGCGGGTCTGTTCCTGACCAGAGGGCTGATAGCCTTCGCAAAGAAAGTTGGACCGTGGTCAATGGCCGCGGCGGACCCTGGCTGATGTAGCGAAAGCGTTTGCGGACGCGAGCCATCTGGCGAGCTCAGGAACGCTATACACACCGACCGCAGTCTCGAGAATGCTGAGGCGACGTAGGTCAACGCCAATTTATCGCCTTCGCGCTTGAGCCATCCCCTGCAGAGTTGCAAAAAAAGGTCACCAAGCCTGCCGAGCGAACGCCGCTAGGCTCGCGCTGGTAAGACCCGGCAACCCGCCCCCGTGGTTGTCGGCGGGCGGGGGCGGGGGGCTAGTTGTGGGGCCCCTATCAGGTGCGCCCGGCCCCCTCGTCACGGATCCGGATCACCATGTCCGCCGACCGCTATCGCCACAAAACCCAAGCCGCGCTGAAAGACCGAGTTGAACCTAATCTTGGCCATCCAATTGGAGTGTTTTAGAAGCTCAGACCACCGTCTGATCGTGACATGCTTTATGGATTCGCTTTTGCCGGTGACACTCGCCAATCGATGACACACAATTGGAACTTTCCTTCCTCAGCAATACGCCGCGAGTTTCTTGAATGACAAAGGCGCCTAACGCGAAGCTTATGGTTGAACTTATCAACGTCGGTCACGGCGACTCGCTGCTGCTACATTGGATACCGGAAGAGGGAAACCCATCGACCATCCTTATCGATGGCGGGCCCCTGGCAGGTGAAGGGCGCATTAGAGAGACGCTCAATCGTGTTGGGGCAACTGGGATCGACTTAGCGGTGCTCAGCCACTGCGATGCCGACCACGTGGACGGGTTGCTCGCCTATGCCAAGCTTGCGGATCGGCTACCAATCCATCGCTATTGGGGCCCATGCCTCCCCGCGTTCCGTCGCCACGGCTGGCTTTTCCCTGCGCGGATCGAGCGCGGCCTCGACCAGACTAAAGTGCTGCAAGAGGCGATTGGCGCAGACTGCGCGATATCTTGGCCAGTCGAAGGTGCAGGTTGGACAAGTCCTGACGGTGGCCTCTCCATTAAGGTCCTGTCACCTGCAGCCCGCCTTATCGAGCGTCTCCTGCTCGGCGAGGATTCGCTGAGCCTTTTCCTCGAGCACCCCACGCCACTCGGATGGCTGCTAGCCGGGGACTCCGAGGATTCTCTTATCGAAGACCCCTTTGCAGAGCTTCGCTTCGCAATATCGACTGGCGAGATCGGGCCTGATCAAATGCCGGCGGACCTTCCGCCGACCCCGCGGCCCTCCACCCCCGAAGAGTTCGCCAGGCAGGCGGCAGAAAAGGGGGTGGAGCCCGAGTTTTTTGGAAACTCAGTACTTAATGACACCTCGATAGTGCTCCTCGTCGAGGTTCGCCTTGGCGTCGTCCGCCGACGCCTCTTGTTCACTGGAGACCTCGAAAACTTCACCTATCTCATGGCGCGCCATCCGGTGGGACTAGGCTGCGAAGTCGTGAAGGCGCCGCATCATGGGTCCTATTCCTTTGTCGATCGAGACAGCGCTTATGATGCGGTCTGGCAATGGTTGCGACCGCGCGCGGTGCTAGTGAGCGCGAATGGAAAACATGGATTGCCCCGCAGCGACTTCCGTGACGCGGCGTTACGCTATGGTGCAACCCTGTTCTGCACTTCGCGGCGCAGCCGCGAGATCGTTAGCGGACCGACCCTCGAACCTTGCTGCAACGTCCAATATGCGTGCAGAAACAACGCTCAGGCACCGGTCTCTCTTTCAATTACGAGCGCCGGCATCGTCAGTGACGGAATTGCGTGCTCGCGGGGCAATCTATCCAGCGCCATGCCGGTGATCGAGATTCGACAGCATGTCGTCGAACCAAGCCCGATCCTCACAACCCTTGCTGAGAATGAAATGCGGAAGCACATCGAATGGGCGGTCAAGTGGCTGCGCATGACACTAGGTGATCGCCGCGCCCGACCAACTCGATCCGACTTCGCCCCGATCCCCCTCGACGTCATGCGACAGGCAGCAGTCGCAGCAAATCGGCTGGCGGCCGCAAGTGAGATGGAAGGGATACTCGAACGCGCTTCTCGTGAGGGAAAGGTCTGGCTTTCCCGAAGTAGCCGTTTCCGGCATGATGATCGTCAGACTTGGATTATGCCCGATTCCAACGATCGAACTGACCTCAGGGCCTGGATCGACGAGTACCTCGTCGTCCAGCTTGCTGTGGAAGATGCAAGTTCTGGTTCAGCCGTCGAGGAATTGCTCTACGCAGCGAATACGAGTTGGCTGGCTGACCGCCTGGCGAAAAGCCTCCTTTTTCCTCGGGCAATGTTCAAAGACATTCTCTGGCCGATGATAGTTGACCATCTTATGCGTACCCGCACGATAGCCGTCCGAACGTTCGCAGATGCAGATACTGAGAACACATACGGCGCCACGACGATTCTGGCCCTGTTCCATGGCGACAGCCTCGACGAGATGACGGGGACGTTAGCCAAGAGCATTGAAGCCCTTGGCAATAACGAAAAATTGCATTCCTATTTGGAGTGGTCAGCGCGAGCGCTTCGTGTGTACCACCATAAACCATCTCTCGAATGGCCTGAGGTACTTAATAGACTTGTGACGCCTCTGTGGCTTGGAAAAGTATTGCCGCCAAGTGGCCTGATGATGAGGAGGGGGCATTCCACAGAGCTGCACGTTGACGATTTGAAGGAACTCGAACGTGCAGCCATCGAAGAGTGGATAAGCGATGTTGGTTCATCCTGGACCCACAAAGAACTTCCTATAGAGCTAGCGCCGGCGGCACTCGCTGCAACGGTGTTAGGAGGCGGGCTTGACATCATCAGAAAAGCGAGAACACGCCGTTTGTGATGTTAGCTATCTGAACCTTGGTGATTCGTCGCGCAAGGTGCCCTGTTTTGGCGGCTAAACCGAACGGCAACGTTCGGCCTATCTCGGTCATCGGGGGCAGCCAGCTGATAGAGCTTTGATCTACAGAGTGCCTGAGTGCCTGAGTGTGCGTTCCTCGTCGTCCGGACGCCCGGTCTCCGGCATGCCCCGGGGCGCTTGTGGGCCCCATCTCAACGCGCGCAAGGGACGCCGAGAGGGCTGTTGCAAGGCACGCAAGTCGCCACCGCAGGACTGAGTAACCTAAATCACGTTGCCACGAGCTGTTCGCCTCGGTGAGGCACTGCAAGACACAATACACCGGTCTTTTTTTCGGTGGGCAAAGGACTTCGCAGCTCTCTAAACTAGATCGTCGCCCAGCCGCAGGATCGAACTACTTCGATGGCAGCCAAGCCTTGCGATGATCGTCTGTGAAAAACAGGTGGACTTCAAATGGCGCCACGTCCAGCTTCAGTGTTGCGACGAGACCGGCCAGCCGATAGGGTTCAGCAGTATCGTTGGGAAAAGTCCGAACAGCTCCTTTTGCACCGCGGAGAGCGTCAGTGACGGCCTGGCGCGAGAGCTGATCTCCAAGTAAGTCGTGGTGAAAGCTACACAGCGCGAGTAGGTTCGCGGCGCCTGGGGCGCCCTCATTCTGTAAGTGTTGGACATGGTGTGCCTCGATCAGGCTCCGTCGGTATTTGGGTAGCGAGACGTAGGTGTCGGGCGGTGTAGCCTGGTTAACTTCACGGTCGCCGAGGCAGGCCTGGCAATGCCAGGCATAATGATCCTCTTTCAGCCGTAGGATTTGCTCCAATTCCTCAACTGAACCGCGGAGATGATCGGTTGATGCCGGAGCACGAGGTTGTGAGTTCCGGTGCTGGGAGAAGGACCTCTTTGGTGTGTTCGTGGCCTGTGAAAGCGGCCGGAATGACGCCGGATGAGGCACAGCGGCGCGCTTGTCTGCTTCACCGATTCCATGTCCTCGTTCGGCGCGGCCGATGGTCTCGTTAGACGATGGTTCAGACAAGTCGCTTGGCGGCGCATCGGCCTCAACGTCGCCGGCATCATCTGGGGCACGCGCCGCCGCCTCGAAAGGCATCTCCACAGCCAGCATCAATGCGTACGAAGAAAGTGGGTCTGCATCATCGCCCAACAGATAATTCCCGAGAGCTTCATAGATTTGGACACCGACCGGTCGACTGCCGTCGAGCCAAACCAGTCCGGTTCTAGGGTCGACGCCGGCCGCGAACGCGACGGTATAGGATCGCCCGCTGAGCTCAAATGTCGCGCGAAGATCTTGCGCGATCCGGATGCCCGTCAGGTGGCGCAGTAGTGATCGCCAACTGCCGCGGAGGTGTTCCTGGGCAACGCCGTGCCGCTCGAGCCGCTTAGGCAGCTCCAGTATCATCCGTTCCGACTGCAATCGGTGAAGCACAGACTGGAGAGCGGGTCCGCCAGAAGAAGCATCGCCTGCTGCGGTGAAGGTAGTAGGACGACCGAGGGCACGACGCAGGGAGCGGACGCCTGCGCTTCTGAGTGCGCTGAATAGCGTTCCGCTGACGCCCTCTACGTCGGTTATGGCAAGGCGCTTCGAGCGGTCACTTGCCAGCAGGACGTCGTGCAGTGGGGGGAAGTCCGGAAGATAGATTGAACTGCGGACGCTCGTAGCGCGCGCATGGCTCACGAACTCTATCTGACCATCGGGTCCGCGCACTGGCAGGCAAGGCAGGGACGAACGACCCTCCCACCATTTGAGAGGGCCGTGTTGACGGTCGCGTAAATGGCGAACTGCTTGGGCAAGGTGGCGGGCCTGCGTCTTGTTATTCTGACGAGACAACCAAGTGAAAAAGCCAAGCGACAGAACCTCGGTTAGGAAACGTGCGAAACCACAGTCGACCAGGAGACTGACTCGCTCCGGAGAAAGGCCCGGAGGAAACCATGCCCGCTTCCACTCGCCCCACAGATCGAGATTCTGAGGATGGGATAGGTAAAGATTAGTCGGACACAGCATTTGGCCGCCCAACGGAACAATTGCTCTGCCTGCCAGTAAATTTGGGTTCGTGTGCGATGAAAAGGCATTTAGCCGACGGAACAAAGTTTCTCCAGGCGCGGGTCGTCGTTCAAGCGCTTCAAGGATAGCGTCGGGGTCTGGCGAGATTTTCACTCCGAGTTTCATATAGAGATTGCGAAAGGCACCCCCCGTGAGGCGCCGCGGGTCAAGGTCACACACACGCACTGCCAACGCGTCGCGATCATGCAGACTTCGGACGTCGGCAAGGCCCCCGCTGCCATCGACCGTACGATGGGCCTCTGCGATAATCGCAACGAAACTACTCAGCTGAGCTTCGCCGAGGAGATACTGCAAGTCGAGTTCCAGTTGTTTAATAGCGGCCGCCATGTGGAGGCGCGCACTAGGGTCGGCTCGATTCAGCTTTTCGATTGCCTTCGCTTGCTGGTTGTACCAATTCTGCAGCTCGCCCTCACAGGGCCATACGCGCAGATAGAGCACACCTCGTTTGCTACGCCTCATACCCGGAAAGGTCCGGAGGTCGCCCCGGGGGCTCGGCACAACCGTCTTGAGAAGGGCGGCCAGCCGGAGAGATTTCGGCGCCAGAAGTTCCTCCAGCGCAAAGAATTCACCACTTTCGGAAGGCCAGATCGCCTGTTTCGCGAGGCGCGTCAGTGTCTGCGGTAGTAACGCCGAATGATTCTTCGCTAGCCAAACGAAGAAGCGTTCCTTCGACGATGCTGGTAGATCCGCCACGCGCGCGTGTTCCAGATAGGTATCGATCTTGAACCGTTGCAGTTTTGTCGGGCCTTCGCGAAGGAGCGGCAGTGACGCCAATCCAGGATGGATTGTGGGCGGTGTGAGGAGACCCGGAATGGTTGGCGCTGGTTGCCGCGTGAAGTAGGCCTGGGGCCACGGCATCCAACCGTGTGAGGCCGTTGGGAGGAGCGCATTTGTCCGAAGTGTTTCGACTAAGTTGTCGGGCAGGGTGCCACGATCTAGCGCGCGTTGCGCGATCGCCAGGCGCTTTCCAGTGGAACGGACGTGAGCAGACGACACGCCTCCTGCTTGGAGTGTTTCGCGGGCGGCAACACTTGGCGGTATGAGTTCACGAACTGCATCAAGGTCAGTCCACACTGAAATGCCGCCGCCCGCGAGTTGCCGCAGAGTCTCGACGACATGGGTTGGCGTTCCCGCCGCCAGCAGCTGGCTACCCACAGGCGCAAGACCAAAGAGCTGTGGGACGATCTCATTTGGCTGGTCGGCGTAGAATGCGGCCACCAAAGGGTCACGGCCGCGCGGAAAGCGCTGCCTACCGATCTCGCCGCGGTCCGAGTTCGGGCGCACGAGAAGTGCCTTGACTGTCAGGATGGTCCTGCAGAGCGCGGCTTCTGCGGCAGGATCGGGCCTGCTGGTCTGCCGAACCAGCCCGAGAACAGCGGGTCCGTATCTTGGAATTAGTTGCCCTTTGAACAAATGCGCCGCAGCGTTTCGGGCGGCAGTGAGAAGACGGTCGTTGCGCTGGTTTGATGAGGCGAGGCCATGACGAGTTGTGTCGGAAATGAACGGGGCCGAGATATGAAAACCATGGCCTGAATACGCGTCTGAAGCCCCAGTTGGATAGCTGATAGGATAGCGAAGCTTGCCATCGCAGCCGTATGGGCGCCCGGTTGGGTCGATCGCTAACGAGATCTCGCCGACGATGCCCTCGGCGCGACGGAAAAAGCGGGGGACTTTTGCGCGATCGTCGCGAGCAAGCCTAATTGGGAACTCTGCAACGGCTTCACGGATCAAAAATTCCCCGTTGCCTTCCATGTCGATGTGTTCACACGTTCGGCGGAGCAGGCCGGGCCATCCGCGGAGTTTGGCCGGCTTGCATTCAAAGACAAACCGGTGGGCCTCCGACCCTTGCCAAACCAACTCGAGTTCGTATCGGCTCCCCGCTAAAACTGTCGCAATAAGACGAGACGGAACATCACGGACAGCTTCGTCGAACATTGTGCGCAGCAGTTCAGGGCTCGGTGGTGCTAAGTCGAATTCTTCGCCACTTGGCACATGTATGCTCCGGGTCCGGTAGGGGATGGTGATCCGGGTTCCCTTCGACGGGCTGGATAGGTCGGGAATACGCGGCCAGACCCCTGGATCCAACTCTCGTGATTTAGGAAATTGGAAGAGCACAAGATCCACACGCTCCCCACTCGAGCGGACCTGAATCTCGTCCCCCAGCCGGAAGCCGGTCCTGAGGCCGTGGTTCTTAGCACCTATACCATCATGCTTAGCGCGAGTCTTACCGCCGGCACCGAGAACGAGCTCTAGTCGCTCCCAACCCTCACCGTCGATGCTGGCTCCATCACCCTCACAGATGAGCGCGGTATCGGAGAAGCTAATGATCGTCTTGGATGAGGCAGCGTCAACTTCGTTCTGCACGAGTTCGACAATTAGATCTTCAAGCTTAGCATTGCCCAGAAACTGACCGAGGATTCCGGGGAGATCGACCTTTTGTTGAAATGTTCTCGCTTGATTCATGTGATGGTCTTAATGGATCCGCTTCAAATATAGGCTTGCATCGACGAGGGGGCGTTCGATCTTTTCCAGCTCGAGTTGCACATAAACTTCATCTTTCGTCGGGCTGAGGCCGTCAGGCGGGTCTCACAGGTCGCTATCGTGCCTCAGAACCGGCCCATCAGCTTCCGCCCTTAGAAACTCGGTATCGTACGAAGCTGCCGCTACTTAAATGTTCTCGCAAGGTCTGAAACGATCTTTGCACAAGTTGCCACCTGAGCGATACTTGCGTTTGTGTAGAAACTTCTATCACCACTCATTGGCAAGGGACGTCTCATGTGTAATGCCAGATGCGGCTATGAGAATCACCCGAGACGTGTTGCCAGGGAGTGAATAGTTGGAAGCATTCTTGGAGAGAGTCGCAGCCGATGAAATGCGGATCATCCGATGCGCTCCTTATCCAAGCCGATGGGAGCAGTTCTCGCAGGACCATAGACTTAGCTGGCAGGTAGTCCCATTCCGCAGAGGTGGTGCCACAGCGGTTCCGGAAAAGTCAGGGTTGTACTGTTTCATCGTGGGGCACAGTTTGAGCGGTCTGCCGCAAGTCCAGTTTCCGCTCTACGCTGGAGAGACGGAAAACCTGCGAAGCCGCTACAGGCAATATTTGATTGAGATGAAGAATGAACGAGGCCGCAAGCAGATCCGAAAATTTTTGAATGTTTTCTGGGGCGAGGCCGAGTTCTGCTTCGCGCAATATGACGCAGACAAGGCGCGGTTGCGGGAGATCGAACGCGCGCTAAACGACAGTCTGATGCCTCCCTATTCGGTCCGCGATTTCAGCGCTGAAGTGAGAGCAAGCCGAAATGCATGGCAATGAATAAAAGTCTCTACTTGCCAGCCATTCAGGGTCATTTCGGCAGTTGGGTCTATTATGCCGCGCTGACGAAGCTGGCTGACCTCCAGGAGCGGGTGCGTTATGCTCGCGAAATTCACGAAAATCCCAAGCTAAGTGAAATGATCCAGCGCAGTCTAGACGATAAGACGCGCGCCCAGGACATTTCGGATTATCTGATCAAGACTCAGGATCGCTTCTTCAATTCACTTGTGGTGGGCGTCCACGGCGGCCATCCCCAATGGCACCCCTTCGATGTGGCTGTGCGCAACAACGCTCACAGCCTATCGGATATCGACGACGCAGATCGCGATGCGCTCGGCTATCTCGAGTTCAACGGTAGCGAGCACTTGTTCGCGCTCGATGGCCAACATCGGCTGGCAGGTATACGACGCGCACTCGAGAAGAACCCCGAGATCGGCGATGATCGCGTCTCGGTCTTGTTCGTAGCGCACAGGACAGACGCCAAGGGACTGCGACGATCCCGCAGCCTCTTTGTTGCCATCAACAAAAAAGCTGTCCCGGTAGCGAAGCGAGACATAATAGCGCTTGATGAGGTGGACTTGGCCGCGATCCTCACGCGGCGTTTCGTGGATGAGCAGTCACTATTTAATCGCGGGCAAATAGATATCGATCGCTTCACCCCGAGCATTCCCGCCCAGGCTCCCGCGCTGAGCTCGATCGGCCATTTCTACGATCTCATCAAACTTGTGCTGAACGATATCGGTGCAAGACAAGGGGGAGACGAATTGAAACGGGCCGCGCGCGTCCGTCTCCCCGACCGCATTATCAACCGTTATGCCAGCGACGTACTGGAGTATCTCGAGCGGCTCATTGCACTCGACACTGAGCTCGACACGGCCGTTCGCAGCAAGACATTCGGTGAATTGATACCGATTGGCCGCGCGGCACCAAAACATCGGCTGCTGTTCCGTCCCGTTGGACTGACAATAATGATGCGGCTGATCGCCTCGATGCACAAGGAGCATACGCTCGCCGCCGCCTTCAGGCTTGTCAAGAAAGTCCCGCTGGAACTGACTAAGCCACCATTTAAGGGGGTAATCTGGGACGATCGGCGCAACCGGATGATTACCGCCAATGCCACTCTCACCGTTGCCCTTCTGCAATACATGCTTGGTGAGCGAAAGGCCGATGCGAAGCTGCGCGAGCGGCTGGCCGTAGCGCAAGGTGTGACAATTGACAGCGTTCGCCTTCCTTCACGGTTCAGTTGATGCCGGAGACGAGCCCGCGCCCTGCAATCATGACAATCTCTCCACCCAGTCAGCGCCCAATACCTATTTTGCGGACCACAGAACTCGGGATCGTATTTCGCGACACAACGTCTTCCTACAAATACTTCTGGTTGCTGGCGATCATCCACGTATTGCCGGAATTTGAAGCGCCGTTGCCAACGGAAAGGCTGGTGCGAGAGATGATTGTTCGCGCTTGGGCGGCCGTGGCGCTTTTCCGACTGTCGCTTGGTAAGGTGGATCGGCTCCAGGATTGTGTCCGCTCTCTTCAGGAAAGCTCAGGTCTGCCACCGCGATCTTCGGCGCGGCGATTAAGGAGTGCGCTGGATGCATGGGCAGCGTTCCCGAAGTGGGCCGACGAACTCGCGCGTTTCGTACCAGGCCGCTTCCTGGCAAGCTGGTTTCCCCAGGCTGGTCGCGAAACTCCGTATGATCGTCGAGGCTCGCGCGACCTCATGGCGGTGTCGGATCGAGCCTTTGGCAAAGCCGACAGCGGTCCTTATCGGCTAATCGAAATGCGTGACCGTCTGTTGGTGGAGCTGGCGCCTGGCTGGCGCGATTGGCTCACGGCAAACCAAGCGCTCGTGCTCGGCTTTGCGGAGCAACAGCTGGCCCGATACCTGCAAGCCCGCAACCCAAATGTTCCTGGCGTCGTCAAGAAGCTTGAGCTGCCGCGCCGCCGCTCGCTTGCCCTGGCTCGCATCCGATGGGCACAAATTATCGACAGGGCTGGCGCTGAGGGATTGGTGGACATCTTCAGCGATGAGGCGCTCCAAGAGCGCTTCGAAGTTGACCATTTCCTGCCGTGGTCATTTGTGGTCCATGACGAATTCTGGAACCTGGCCCCCGTCAATCCAGCAACAAATCGCAGCAAGTCCGATCATCTGCCGGCACTCGACCTGTACCTCCCGCGGCTTGCCGGCCTGCACGCCGGGGTTCTTCGCCAGCCGCGTCTGCCATCTGGCTTGGCCGAAGCCTATGCCGGCTTTTTCGGCGTGAGCCCTTCGCAGCTCAGCGGCCTTACCCGAAAGTGGATTGAAGAGCGCTACAGCCAACTCGTTCGGCCTATGGCGCAGATCGCAGCAAATCAAGGGTTTCCGGCGCATTGGCACAATGTTGCAGATACGGGTGATGCACAGGATTTTGCCCGCGAGGGTGGTGGCGAGGCGAACGGCCTGATAGCGTCACGGCATTACAAGGATTATGGATAAACGTGACCAATATTGCAGCTGATTCGTTGACTTACCGGTTTGGTGGGCACCAAAGCTTCGCGCTCAGGACCGCTTGGCTGCCCAAGGCCGCGCAAGCCATTCAGGACGATGACGACGTCTTCAGTGATCCGCTTCGCGGAGTGGTGCGGCTTGGCCTCGGCAAGAACATGGTCGAATCACTGCGTGCCTGGGTAGAGGCCTACGGCATAGCCACCCGGCAGTACGGCAAATGGAGGCTCACGCCGCTGGGCGAAGCGCTGCTGGGGGCTGGCGGCTACGACCGGTTCCTTGAGGATGAGCAAACGCTTTGGCTGCTTCACTGGAACATCGCTACGCTACGCCAAAGTCCCTTCTTTGCCTGGGAATTGCTGATCAACCGTTGGAGCGAGCGGTTCTTCACCGCTTCTGAGGTCATGACCGCCTTCGGGCGTGAAGCAGAGCGCGCTCTGCGCCCGCTTTCCAGTGTCAGTGCCCGACAGCATTTCGATGTCTGGCTTCACACCTATCTGCGCGGGCGCAATGGCCGAGGCGAGGAGGGTATTGATAGTCCCTTGTCGTCGCTCGCACTGGTGGCGCGAGCTGGCGATCGCGAGACGCTGCAGGGTCGCCGCGAACCAGTCTTCGCATTCGATCTCGATCCCAAACCAACGATCAGTGACGCATTGTTTTCTTACTGTCTCCACGATTGGTGGAACAAATCCTTCGAGTTCGAGGAGACCGTTTCGCTTTCCTCGATCGCTTTTGGCCACAACGCGCCGGGTCGTGTTTTCCGCATGCCTGAAGATGAGGTGTTGGCGCGCGTGATGCGACTTGCCTCTAGCCGCGGCGCCAGGGTCGAGCTCATCGAGAGCTTCAATCAGTTCATGTTGCACCGCCCTGCATCCCCGCCTGCAACCGAGCTGCTTCGCGATCTGTTTCGCCAACAGCCTGCTGTGGAGTTGATCGATGCTTGATGCCGAGACACACACGCGGGATCATCGCTTCGCAGCCATGCTCCAGGTGCGCCCACACCATTTGCGTTCGGTGCAGATAGAGCGCGACTTCGCCGATCCCCACGCCAGCCTTTACTATGTGGTGACACCATTCATTCGCGACATCGCCAAACGAGTGGCCGATGGTTTTCGCAGCGGATCAACTGCGCGTGCCTGGCGCTTGACCGGCGACTATGGCTCAGGCAAGTCAAGCTTCGCACTGGCGCTTGCCCGGCTCGGGCTCGCGGACGAGAAGCTCTTGCCGCAAGAGCTGCGGGGATTTTGTGCGCCCCAGCGCCTCGAACCCGTGCTGGTTGTGGGCGAGCGTGAGCCGGTGGGCGAGAGCGTCTTGCGCGCGCTGCGCGCTTGTGCCGAAAGATGCTTTGCTCGCCTGCCTCGCGCGCTCGGCAGTGCGCTCAATGTAGCACCCGAGCCGCAACGCGTGGTCATGGCGCTGGACGCGTTGCGTTCGGCGCTCATAGCGCACGGCAAGGCCGCCGGTATCCTCGTGATCCTCGATGAACTCGGCAAGAATCTCGAATTTGCGGCCGCTCAGAATGAAGCCGACGACATCTATCTGCTGCAGCATCTGGCAGAGTACGCCGCGCGCAGCGGCGATCAGCCGGTGATGCTGATGGCCATCGTCCACCAGGCGATCGCCGGCTATGCCAGCAGACTGACGAGCGCGCATCGACGCGAATGGGAGAAAGTGGCCGGCCGCTACGAGGAGGTGGTGTTTTCGCCGCCCCTTGAGCAGGCCGCGACGCTGATAGCCGCTGCGCTCGACGTGGATATCAACGCCTGTCCCGGTCCGTTGGTGCGCGCAGCCGAGCGTGTGATGGCCAACGCGCTCGAGCAGAATTGGTATGGCAATGCCGTCAGCCGCTCAGCGATGGTTGAACTCGCGCCGGCGTTGCTTCCTTTGGATGCTACGGTGCTTCCTGTAATCAGTCGTGCAATGCGCCGCTTCGGACAGAACGAGCGGTCGCTGTTCAGTTTCCTATCTTCCACTGAACCCTGCGGGTTGATGGCGCATGCCCAGCATGCGATCGAAGGATTCAAGCCCTACCGGCTACAGGATTTCTTCGACTATCTGGTTGCAAATTTTGCCAGTCTGCTCGGCTCGGGCGCGCATGCCACGCGCTGGAACCAGATACGAGAGATTTTGCGGTCAGCCGACACCCGTGGAGCTGACGAGGAAGCCGTTCTCAAGACGGTGGCACTCCTCAACTTTATCGACGATCCTTCACTCCCTTCAACGCGCGAGGCCGTGCTGCTTGCCGTGGCAGGGGTGGATAAGCGCGCCAACGAGCGGGCAAAGGCGGCGATCAGCCGGCTCTCGCATGAAGCACGCATACTCTATGATCGCGGCGCTGTCGGGGCGTTGTGTCTGTGGCCGCATACCAGCGTCGATCTCGACGTGGCCTTTGCTGCAGCGCAGCGTGCGATCGGTCCGATCAACAAAACGTTCGACCATTTGAAGAGGTTGATACGCACGGACCCGATCGTGGCGCGACGCCACTATGTCGAACGCGGCGCTCTTCGGCATTTTGAACTCATCTGCGTCGACAGCGCAGTATTCGAGGCGGAGGTGCAGGCCAAGATCGAAGCTAACCCGCATGCTCCGGACGGTCGAGTGGTGTTGCTTCTTTCCTCGTCCGAGCAAGAACGTGACGATGCCTGGAGCCGTCTCGCGCATTGTAAGCTTCCCAGGACAACCCTTGTAGGTCTGCCAGGCCACACTTCGGGTCTCGACCCTCTGCTTCGTGATGTGCTTGCCTGGCGCTGGGTGCGGGATCACACGCCCGCCTTGGCTGGCGACCGTATCGCTCGCACCGAGGTTTCGCGGCAGCTGGCGCTCGCCGAGGAGCGTCTCGCCCGCACTCTTGGTGGCTTGCTCGATGTGCGTGGCAATGCCGCGTCTGCCATGCGCTGGCGCGACCACAACGGTGAGCGGCAATTCGCGTCGTCCCGCAGCTTCGTCTCGCATCTGTCCGACCTGTGCGATGCTGCCTTTGCCAAATGCCCTTGGGTCGGAAACGAGCTGATCAACAGACGGACCTTGAGCACGGCAGCTGCGCGCGCGCGCTCGCTTCTTATAGAGGCGCTCGCCACCAATGCCGATCAGCCGGGCCTCGGCCTTCCATCTGAGAACACGCCGCCCGAGCGAGCAATCTATCTGTCCGTGCTGCAAAAGGGTGGCATCCACGTCCAGCATAAGGGCCGATGGGAAATCCGGATCCCTGATGGGCATGATGATCCCCTGAATTTCGGGCCGGCGCTCAATGAAATCGCCAAAACCCTCAAGGCCGTCGACAAGCCTGTTGGGTACGAGGTTTTGGCAAATGTCCTGCGCGGCGAAGATTTCGGTATGCGCGATGGGCTCATCCCTCTGGTGATCGCGATCTATCTACGTGCGCGCTGGCATGAGACTGCGGTCTACGAAGATGGGACCTATCTTGAGCAGGTGGGCGGTCCCGAATTTACGCGCATTACCAAGGAGCCGGAGCATTTCGAATTCCAACATTGTGCAGTCGAAGGAGTACGGGCCGAGCTTTATGTTCAGCTCGGCGCAGCGCTTGAGGCTCGACTGAGCGAACGCCCGGCGCTGCTTGACATCGTTCGGCCCCTGATGACGTTTGTGGGCAAGCAGCTCCCTGACTACTCGCGCCGAACCCGCCGCCTGGCTCCTGCGACGCTTTCTGCGCGTTCAGCGCTTCTGAGCGGTCGCGACCCCAGTGCGCTTCTTTTCACCGACCTGCCCAAGGCCTTCGATCTGGAGACGATCGGTCCGCAAACGCTCCCCGGCAGCGAAACAGTGGTCCGCTACGTCAAGTCAATGGCAGGGGCGATACGCGAACTGCGCGATGCATATCCGCGTCTGCTCAATCGTCTCGCCGCGGCCCTCGGAGCAGCACTTGAGACCGACGAGGACCTTGAAAAGCTGCGCGCGCCAGTCCTTCTGCGCGGCCGCGCCCTCGTTCGCGCGCTGGTAGAGCCTGAATTGCGGGCATTTGTGCTGCGCCTCGCCGACGAGAAGCTGGACGACACTGCATGGCTTGAATCGATAGCCAGCTTCGTGGCGCGCAAACCGGCCGAACGCTGGACCGACAGTGATGAAGAGGAGTTTCACCAGCGGCTGGCCATCTTCACCCGGCGATTCCGTCAAGTGGAGACGATCCATTTCCCGGGTCAGGGCGATGACGACAGTGCCTATCGGATCGCGGTGACCTGCGCTGACGGGCGCCTTGTGGAGCGGGTATTTCGCACCACTGCCGAGCAGGAAGCGGCCATCAAGCTCGCCGAGGCCGAATTGGCGCCTCTGCTTGAGCGGACCGGGCGAATTGGGCGTATCGCAGCCGCGCGGTTGCTGCTTGCCGCAACCAGCGACGAAGATGCCGACAACGAGACTTCACAACAAGCAGGACAGACAACGTGATTGACTGGGAAGGCCCCTCAGTTCGCCATATTTTGAGCCTGTCGGGCGGTAAGGACAGCACCGCACTGGCAATCCATCTGCGAGACCGCGTCCCGAACATGGAATACATTTTCCATGATACGGACAAGGAATTGCCGGACACCGTAGCCTATATCGAGCGCCTTGAATCCTATCTCGGGCAGCGCGTCATACGCACCACGACGCGTCAGGGGTTCGATGACATCTTGCGGACAAAGGGCGGCGTGCTGCCTTCGGCGCGCCGGCGCTGGTGTACCGACTACCTGAAGCTCAAGCCTTTCGAGGCCTACATAGGTGACGAGCCTTGCATCAACTATGTTGGCATTCGTGCCGATGAGGATCGCGTGGGCTATATCAGCCACAAGCCTAATATTCGTGCTGTTTTTCCATTCCGGGACGACGGCATCGACTATGCCGGCGTAGTGCGCATCCTGACCGAATCCGGTCTGGGAATGCCGCCTTACACCGAGTGGGGCCGGACCCGCTCGGGCTGCTTCTTCTGCTTTTATCAGCAAAAGATTGAGTGGGTGCGCCTCAAGCAGCATTATCCGCAGCTGTTTGAAGAAGCCAAGGCATACGAAAAGCCCAACCGCGTCAATGGCCAAGTCTTTTATTGGACCGACGAGCCGCTGGACCAACTCGAGCGGCCCGAGCGCATGGCCGCAATAGAAGAAAACTGGCAACGTAGTCAGGAGCGCAAGCGTGCGCGACGCGGCCAGCGACCGCTCGTGGACGTGCTTGGCGGCCTGGAGACGGAACCCACTCCGCGCGAAGGCTGTATGATTTGCCAACTGTGAGCAGTATCCCACAGGGCCATGCCTCATTGGGTGAGTGTTGGATTTCGTTCCTGCGCAGCTATGGACCGGCCAACAAGACTGAGGGCATGTACGCCGAAACTGTGTCACAGCAGGCACTGGCCTACGGCGTGGCACCCCTTGCCTTCGAACATCCCGAGGCGGAGGCGCTCGCCGAGGCGATCGCGCCGGAACAAGGCGCACTCACCAACGTGGTCCTGACCGGCACTGCGGGCGATGGCAAAACGAGCCTATGCAGCGAGTTGTGGTATCGGTTGACGGGCGACAAAAGCCGAAAGGCAGGAAAGGATCGCTCCAACTACGGCAAGGTGGTGGTTGCGACCCCGCAAGGTGATCGCACGCTCCACTTCATCTTTGAGTTCAGCGGTTTCACGCCCGAACAGCACCAGCCTTGGAAGGCCGAACAGATTGATTTGCTGAACCGCTTCGCACGGTCCGTTTTCGATCCAGAACCGAGCGAGTATTTCGTGGTGGCCGGAAATGACGGCAAACTCGTCCAGGCCTTTGATTCGCTGCCGGATGGTGCCGACACACGAATGAAGCCGCTTATCGAAACATTGCTTACCCGCGACCAACGCAGCCAGGCCGGCGCGGCTTTGCTGTTCCTCAACTTAAGCCGCATGTCGACCAGGCAACTTTTGGAACGCGCGCTCGATTGCCTGCTCGCGCGCCAGGAATGGGCGTGTTTCGAGGCTGAAGCGAACGATCCGGCCTTTAGCCCTTCTTCGCCTCTCACCAGAAACTTTCGATTGCTTCATGAGCCGCGCATTCGCGAAAGGCTGCAGGCGCTTGGAGAGTTGTGTGACAGCAATGGCTTCCATGTCTCGATCCGCGAAATCCTGCTGCTCCTCGTTAATGCGTTGCTTGGCTACAAAGGAGGCGATGGGTTGGCACGCGCCGACGCGCTTCGAGAACTGGTGCGCGACGGCCGGCATCATGATGCGTGCCTCTACGACAATCTGCTCGGCGCCAATCTGACCGAGGCGCGGCGCGAACGATACGCGGTTTTTCGGTTCCTCACCGGGTTTCGTATCGGGCTTGAGACCAGCAATGCGCTGGATGCGCTTCTGGTGTTTGGCCAGAATGACACAGATCTCCAGGCCCATTACCAGCGATTGCTGGGTGACGACCTGCAATATGGGGTCAACCCCGGCTTCGAGCGACTGCGGGAAGCCTATCTTGAGGCCGAGGAGGATCGCGGCGCTGCGGATGAATTCCATGCAGGGTTGCTTGCAGAGCGCCGGCGGCTGTTTTTTCGCCTGACCGAGGCGGATCCAAGATTCGACCCTTGGCAGTTGAGTGTCTTCATGTCAGCTGGGGGGTATCGCAGCCAAATGCTCGCTCCTTTGCGCGCCGGTGGCGCGGTCGATCCGGCGCTGCTTGCGCGTCTCGTTCAAGGGCTGAACCGTGTCTGGACGGGTATGCTGGCTGGCTCGCTGGACAAGCTCTATCTGACCACCGGGCTTGATTTCACCACCGCGCGGGTCAGCGATCTCTATCTTAATGCAGTCCCTCTCGAGCCCGACTTCAACGGCTCGGGGCTAAGCTTCAGTTTCGATCGCGATCGCCATGTTCCCGTGCTGCACGTCCATCTGCGCCAAGATCACGACGCGGCACTTCCACTCACGCTTATGCGCTTCGAATTTCTAATGCGCGTAGCACAGGGCGCGCTGCCCTCAAGTTTCTCGAAAGAATGCTATGAGGACATTATCTCCTTCAAGACTCGCGTGCTTTCCGACTTTTACCGGATCAATGAGGGGCGTTCTGTACCGCTGTCGATTCTCAGTGCAAGCACAGACGGAGCTCTTGTCACACGGCAGCTTGGGATTCGGCTATGAATTTCTTGGCGCAAGGCAATAGAGCCGATGTATCGAACGCGTCAGGCGCGCCAGGACAAAGCACAGTCTGGGTGGAGGAAGCGCTATTTGGCCATCGTTTGTGGCCCCGCCAGACGCCATGGCTGCTGTTTCTGGAGTTTCTGAACGTTGCAGAAGCGTTTCATCGCATGGACGCACAAACGGCCTTTACGCCGCGCGCCCCCGATAGGCTACACCCTTACAAGATGCGCTTCCGCTTGGCTTTGCGAGCCATACTCTTCAGCAATGATGACATGGAACGGATTGCAGCAGCGTCCGATGACAGCGAAAGCCAGTGGGCCGAATGGCTCGCAACAATGCAGGGTTTGAGCGCGGGCACCGACTTCGAATACCTGCGCGACCGCTTCAGCAGCTTTCGGGACTTCGCCGAGCTCGTGGGTCTGGTGCGGCAGACCAAGCTTGAGAACGAACACAACCGCCGCAGTACCTCGCGCTTTATCTTCCCTTTTGGGGTTGACGCGCTCTTTAGCGACGCCATTCACAACGACAAAACAGGCGCGATTACTGCCGACTTCAACAATTTTGGGCGCACCGGCGAAATCCTTTACATGATGGCAAGTCGAGCCAAGCGAGGCTCCGAATTGCGCGCGTCGTTCGCGACCCTGTTCGATCCCAACCAACCCAAGAACCGGTTGATCGCGCGGCTTTCGGCGCCCAGCGATGATGAGACGAACCGTGACCAGAAAGGTGAGACTTATCTCCCCTATCTGCAACACCCCGCGTTTGACCGGCTGGCGGAGGACTGGATAGCGATCTTCGCGATAGGTCTTCCAGCGCAAGACGCTTTCGCGCATCTGGTACCGATCGGCACCCTCCATGTCGTCCTCTATCAGCTTGAAACTGCGGCGGCCCTCGCCGGTCGTCCGGTGCGCCCCGCCCTCGTATGCGAGCTTATTGCGCCAAAGCGCGAGTTCGTGCGCCAGCGTTCGATCATATCCTACCAGGACAATGACAGCCTGACCCTGCGCGCGCTCGATGCTGCAATCAACAGATTCGAAGAGGAATTGGAGTGGTTGGCGTTGCTCAGCGAGGAAGTCTCCGATCAAGAACGGGCGGATCGCGCTGCCGATTTGATCGAGGCGCGCTTTCATTATCGCGAAACGGCCGGCCGCAGCACTGCGCCACACGACCTTGTCGCCAACCTGCGCCGCGAAGTGGAAGAAAAACACGAAGTGGGCGCTGGCCGGGTCCACAGCAGCTACACCAGACAGATCGGCCTTTCTTCCTCGCGCGGAACCAATCGCATGCGCTACGCGCCCAACGACGCGTTGCTTAAGACGCTCGTTGTAACGCGCGTCGCTCAGCGCGTTGAATTCAAGCGCTTTCTCTCGGACCTCTATCAGCACTACGGTCTCGTCTTTGGTGAGGCCGAGGCACGCGCCGCGCTCGACCCGGCGGAGTTCGACGCTGCTGCTTTTGAGCGCAACCGTGCGCGGTTGGAGGCCAGGCTGGCCAGCATGGGGTTGCTACAGCGTCTCTCGGATGGCTGTGCTTATGTCGTAAACCCCTTCTCAGTGGAGCAGTGAAGTGTCCGATGGTCTGACGCTGATCGGCCGCGTGGGGCGCGACATCATCCGTTCAGGAATTAATCGCGCGCATCAGGATTTCGGCACGGCGCGCTACGTTCTGTATGGCCTTGAGCTAGCTGAAATGGCTGCCATCGTCCTTGCGATACAAGAGGACAAAGGGTTGTGCCAGCGCCTCGACATCTGCCTTCCGGCCTACGGGTTTGCCGACATCGAAGGCATAGCGCCCGAGCATCTAACGGTGATCAACACCACCGATCTGCGTCATGCAGAATGCGGCAAGGAAGCGCGGCTCCTGGCCCTACTCGACGAATCGCAGGCGCAGTCTCTTGCCCAGGTGGAACCAATTGATGCTGCGGCCCTGCTATCATCGGATCATCTCGACCTTTGGTTTGGCCATAGTGGCGCTGCTGCAGAGATTCCGGACAGCGATCGCGCGATTCAATGGCGTGCGGCAATCAGAGCATTGACGGAGCTCGACCGCGTGTCGATGCGCCAGTTTGCCGACTATCTCGTGGCGGTAGCGGCCAACCTTCGCGGCGGCAGCCCCTTGCCAGCCGCCTTGGGCGCCGCGCTGCCAAAATTGCATCTTCCTCGCTTTGACCAACTCTTCGACGATATTTCGCCGGCGCGCCGTGGCCATTATTCACAGTGGCGGACGCGGTTCCTCGCGCACTGGAAGCGCGATTGCTACATCTACAAGCGCGACCAAAGCCAGACGCCTTTTTCGACGACGAGGCTGCGCGAGAAACTCGACAGCATGTCTTCGATCTTGCCGGGCGACGTTTATGCCGTGCTCGCGGCATACGTGGATGCTCCGCCCGGGATCGGTCCTGCATCCTTTGCTCCATTCGAGCTTGACTGGCCTGACATACGACAGTTCTTCGAGGAAGCGCAGCGTGCAGATTCCAAGTCGATCGGAACCGAAACCCGCATCTTCTACAAGCTCTCGCGCGATGACCGGCTGACTCAAGCCGAGTGGCGCTATCTTGATGATCTGGCCGACGAACGCGGTCGCAATCCCAGCAAGGATGAGCGCGACGAGGAGTTTTACAGCGACCACATTGTTGAGATTCGCCAGGAACCAAGGCTTGCCGCTTTGTGGGACCGCTTCATCTTCGGCCCTGAAGTTCCATGTACGAGTCTTGTTGAGGGGCTGCTTCAATGCGTTCGCCGGCTCTACCGTCCCGGCGCCTCGGGACGACAGACCCTGATTGTCGAAGCAGTAGAGGATGAGAAGCGCGCCTTTCTTTCGCTCAATGAGGATATCTGCGCGATGTTCGCCGCGCGCTACCGCGGGCTAGAGGCAGCGCTCGAAGGTTTGGTAAGCTTCAAACGCGTCCTCGCATTTCGCCATGACAGTTTTGTCGAAGAAATTGCCAGCCGCCGACGCGGCGCACAGAGCACTGCGCGCAAGGCCAGGCAGCTTCGCTTCAAGGTACGTGTCGAGCAAGAGGGGACCAGCGGCGCATCCGTCAGATTGGTATGGGAGGGATCGCTCGACGCGGTAGGGATTGGTCTTGCGAACGATCTCGAGCGCCTGCGTGACAACAAGGCGCGCACCACGCTTGTGCGCTGTTCCGCAGGCTTTCGCCCGCGTTCCCGCGCCGCTCAGGCCGGTATCAATTTGCGCGACCTGTCCGAACTTGACCCGGCGGCGCAACGCAATCGTGGTTCGTTCGTGCCGGCGAGCTCGCGCTGTGAATCGCTTGCGTTGGATTGGGGCCGCGCGCTTGCCGACGCCCGCAAGGCCGGAGTGCTGGCGTTGGACATCGGTGACCGCCTTGCCGATGCTTTTGACACTTTTGAACGGTCCTATGAAGGCGCACTAGCGGACTGGGCTTCACTGGGTCTGCGGTCGCAATCGCTTGCGGATCAAGCACAGGCTTATGGTGCGCTGATCGATGCCGTGTGCACCCCTCTTTCCAACCATCCGATGGTGGTGGAAGCCCTTCTTCGTCCTTTGTTCGAGATAGGTGTGGCGCCGATCGAGGGCGCCACCAGCGCTCGCGCGTCAGTCATCGTCTGTCCGTGGCATCCGCTACGGCTTGAGGCGCTTAACGCTCAGCTGGCGAAATTTCGGCGCGCGCTCGAGGCACTGCTTGCCCCGCAAGCTCCAGAATTCGCTGACGGCGGTACGATGTTTTTCGAGGAGCTCTCGCGCAATCTTCGCAATCCTGCGCGCCCTGATGTCACAATGACATGGCCGAGCGCGCAGGCGATCCTCATCAGCGAGGTCGATTCGCTGCACGGCTACTCGTTGCTTGAACGACCCGTCACTCGAGCTGGTGCGGATGCGCCGAGCAACGAGAATGTGCTACCCACGGCCAGGCAGATTGCCGATCTCGCGCAGGTCTATCTCCATCTGCAGCCGCACGAACGCGACAACTTATCGATCGTGCTTTTCAACTGCGATGCTGCGGCTTTGCCTCAAGCGGTGGTGGATGCGGTCCGCAAAGACGCGGAGCGAGAAGGCGAGGAGGCGATGTGCCAGGTCATTTTGCGGCACACCGACGGCAAGCAGCTCCGCGCGCTCTACCAGCAACTCGTCCATCGCGAACTCCAACAGGACGGGCTCCATGCGAGTGAAGCGGCGCGCGATTTCATGTCGCGGCTGCGGATCTCGATCCTGGTCAACGAGCAACGGCCGTCACAGAGCAGCGATGGGCCACCGTTCGATATCGTCTTTTGCCACGATGTGATCTCGCGCCAGGCCGAGCTTGGCTGGTCTGATTTACCGCGCATTGAACGCGCTGCCGTCGACATCGACCCGGCACAGTGGTCTCGGCGCAAGGCGATCGGGCGTTTCGACCGAGACGCGATATTGCATCTCACCTGTCCCGCCCAAACCGCGGCCGGCTGGAGCTATCTTGATGCCGTAGCGGTGCTCGCCGATGCGGGGCTGGCGATCGCCGCCCGCGATCGCGGCCTTTGCCGCGTGCCCGATCGGCGCACTGTGCTGCAGTCCGATGAAACGCGCCAGGTGCTCGACGAGACCCATCGACTCGGCGCGTGGGTGGTGAATTTCGACGACCTTCTCGACCGGCGCCAGCTTCTCAACAGCGGTATCTCCGTCATTCGCTACAAGCATGCCGCGGGAAGCAATCGCTCGCTCATCATCTCTTCGAAGGCATCCGACACGCTGCTGCGCGCCACGTTGTGCAGCCGCCTGCGCGGGGTCGATGCGAATTATGATCCAGATGCTGCCGCCGCACTTGCCGGCCGGCTCATCAATGACGCGAATTCGGTATCTGGCGATATCGTCCTGCGCGCGGCGCGGCGCGGGACCAGTGCAGGTGAGTTAATCGGCGTCGTTCTCAGCAAATACCTCGTGGACAAGGAACTTGGTGATCGTGCGCGAGCATGGCTGTTCTTGGACGATTACGCGAGCTGGCTCGGACAGGTAGAGGGCCGAATGGCCGATTTGCTCTGTCTCGCCCCATTGGTGGATGCTGACGGCAACCGGTTCCTGGATGTCATCGTGACCGAGGCAAAGTTTGTCTCCACCACCAACTTGCGCGACAAGGCCGATCATAGCCAAATCCAACTGAAGGCCAGCCTACGGCGGTTCGAAAAAGCGTTGTCAGCCGAAGGCGAACCGGCCGACGCCACCATCTGGCGCGCTCGGCTGGCCGAGATGTTGCAAGATGCGCAACGCGACGGCTCCAGCCTTGATCCCAACTGGCGCACGGCCATCCGCGACGGCAAATGCACAATCCGGGTGGCAGGTTACAGCCACGTCTTCAGCCACGGGTTCGGCGACTCCGAAATCGGTTCGGCCGACCACATGGTGGGGGTGGAGGGCACGCAATCCGGCTACCAGGAGCGATTTGCGCCGGCGACGGTCCGCGAGATCGTGCGGACCTATGCCGACAACCGCGACCCCACGCCGCTTCGGCTGGAGCTTGGAGCAACCCTGCTTGCCCAGACATTGGAGCATCAGCCGCGGCGCACGCAGCCTTCATCCGACGCTCAAGTGGCTGCCCCGCAGAGTTCCACCGAACCGATGGCAAAAGTCGAAGATGGACGCACCGTGGGGGCATCCGTGGATATCCCCGTTTCAGATCCCGATCCGCGACCGGACGCAAGCGAAGGGTCCCATACTTTGCTTGGCTTCAGGGCATTGCTCGAGCATTGGGCGCAGGAGCGGCCTTCGCAAGAAACCGACACGCTATGGCTCGACGACACGGCCCAGCGATGCCGTGCGGCGCTGCTGCGTTATGGCATGTCGGCACGTCTGGAACAACAGGTTCTGACCCCCAATGCCGCACTTTTAAGGTTCCGAGGCTCGGACGATCTCACTGTTGCCAAGGTAGAGAACAAGCGCGAGGAACTCGAATCGACGCACGGCCTCGAATTGATCGGCGTGCGCGCCGAACCGGGCTTCGTGGTGGTCTCGATCAAGCGGCCGCATCGGATGACGCTTGGTGTGCCGGAGGTCTGGGCTGGTTGGAAGACCAATACGGACACCGCAAATGCAAAGCTTTTGATCGCCGTGAAGGAAGACGACGGCCTCCCGTTGTTCCTCGAGCCGGAGCCTGCGCCACACACCCTCGTGGCCGGAAGCACCGGCAGCGGCAAATCCATTCTGATCCAGAACATCATTCTGGGTATCGCTGCTACCAACCGTCCCGATCAATCGCGCATCATCCTGATCGATCCGAAGGGTGGCGTTGATTACTTCGCCTTTGAATCACTTCCCCACCTCGACGGGCCAATCATCGACCAGGAAGACGGAGCACTCACCCGCCTTGAGGCGTTGGTGATGGAGATGCAACGTCGCTATGCTCTGTTCAAGGAGGCTCGCGTCTCCAACATATCCGCCTACAACAAGACGGCGAGCGAACCCCTTCCGCTGCTGTGGCTCATTCACGACGAGTTTGCGGACTGGATGCAGCTGGACAGCTACCGCGCCGGCGTTGAAGCGGTGGTCAATCGGTTGGGCATCAAGGCACGTGCCGCGGGCATCTACTTGATCTTTGCCGCCCAGCGTCCGGACG
Organism: Mesorhizobium sp. CO1-1-11; assembly: GCF_020164995.1. NCBI lineage: Bacteria > Pseudomonadati > Pseudomonadota > Alphaproteobacteria > Hyphomicrobiales > Phyllobacteriaceae > Mesorhizobium > Mesorhizobium sp. CO1-1-11. Next base: position 204,055 of record NZ_JAIUHE010000009.1, on the reverse strand, counting down.
CTAGCGTCTTCCCGATGCAGCTGCGCAGCAATCTGGGCAACCGCCTCATTTTGCGAGTGGACAGCGCCGGCACCTCGGATCTTTCCCTGGGTGTCAAGGGTGGTGGCGCCGAGCGGTTGCTGGGCAAGGGCCACATGGCTGCGATCATCGGTGGCGGGACTACCCCGATCTATGCCCAAGTACCCTTCATCGATACTGATCGTCTCGAGCAGTTGGTGGCCGCGCTGGTGCGCGGGCTAGGCTAGCGCATGGAGATCACCGCCTATCTCGACAACAATGCGACCACGCGTCCCCACCCTGAGGTGATGGAGGCACTTCGCTACTACCAGGAAACTCTTTTCTTGAATGCCTCCTCCACGGCAGGTGAGCTTCTGGGTGCGGCGCGGCCTCTCAAGGATGCCCGGATCGCGGTGCTCGACCTGCTTGGTGGCTCGGAAGATGCCGATAAAATCGTTCTCACCTCAGGTGCCAGCGAGGCAAACAGCTGGGTCATGTTCGGGGCGCTTACGCCTGGATCGCATGCGGTTGTCTCGGCGACGGAACACTCTTCCATTTTGAGTGCTGCGCGATCGGCACAAGGGCGCGGACATCATGTCGATGTATTGCAGGTCAATCAGCAGGGACTGGTCGAAAGCCAGAGCCTTGCCGCTGCCCTTCGTCCCGATACGCGGCTCGTTTCGATACATCTTGCCAATAATGAAACCGGTGTGATCCAGCCGCTTGCTACCCTTGCCGCGCTGGTTCGCAGATTGTCGCCGGCTGCGTTGCTCCACACCGACGCCACCCAAGCCGTGGGGCGCGTCCCAATCGATCTTTCCGGTGCCCTTGCCGAGGTGGATCTGTTGTCGTTTTCGGCGCACAAATTTCACGGCCCCAAGGGAATTGGCGGGCTCTTCATCCGCGGCGGTGTGTCGATGAATGCTCTGATTTCGGGAGAGCAGGAGAACGGCCTTCGTGGTGGGACCTCGAACGTGCCCGGCGCCGCGGGTCTGGCGGCCTCGGCGCGACTGGCAATTGCGGGTTTGGATCAGATGGCAGCGGTGGCCCAGTTGCGCGATGAACTGGAAGCGCGGCTTGTTGCTCTACGACCCGATGCGACGGTCCATTCCCGCAAGACGCCGCGCCTGCCTAACACGACTTCCATTTCCTTCCCTCGGCTTCTTGCTGAAGACGTTATCGAACAGCTTGCCTTGCACGGCATTTGCATCGCTACCGGATCGGCGTGCTCCGCTGGTGCTACCGCGCCCTCTCACGTTCTGACAGCCATGGGTGTCTCGCCGGACGATGCTCGCGCGACGCTTCGTTTTAGTCTGTCTGTCAAAACCACCCAGGACGAGATCGATCGCACGATAGTGGCGCTTGAGCCGTTGCTGACCTCGCCGGCATAGGACTGCCGCTTCGCCCACCCCGAGTCCGTTACAGGTTGCCGCCTGCTGCAGTTCGTTTACGAAGGTCCTACGAGCCGGGGGCGCGAGCTTATGGCGAGCCAATTTCGGCTAAGAGCCTTGGCCCGCCAGAAAACGAAGCGCGCAATCAAATCCGGTTTCCGATGCCGAAGCACGGTTGTTGCGCGTGGCATAGTCCAGGATTTGGGTGCGGCTGCGTGCAACGCCTCTTGCCAAATAGCTGGAAAGCCTTGGCGTCAGCTGCAGCTTCTTGTCGAAACGCATGCGCAATATGCGCACGAGCGTGCCAATACGATTGGGGTTGGGTTCTAGATTGATATCCACGATGCCTTGTCCGATGCTCGTCCAAAACCGATCCGATCGACTGATCGCCAGGGTGTGGCAATCGAACAGAACCGCATCGCAATCAAAGAATGTCGTCTCGGTGAGATCCGGTAGTGACCGGAGTTTGACATGACCCGCTCTGGCCGCCCAGGTCATTTGAAGGGGCCAAACGTCGAAGTCGAAGCGTCCATGCTTCAGGCGGTATCCGCCAAACTGGTTGCGTCGGCCCTGCATGTTAGAAAGCAGCAAGTCCAACGCTTTTGGGTCGCCGTGTACCACAACGTCGACATCCGATTTGAAGGCATCGCGGCCGTCGAGTGCAAAGTCCCGGGCAAGACCGCCGAAGATTGCGCAATTCCCCACCGTGCTGAGGCGGTCGATCATGTCACCGATCTCGTCCCCCTCGGGCCCTCGAATAAAATCGGCTATGTCCGCGCTCAGTCGACGGCTCAGCACCTGCTCCGAGCCGATCATCATGCGCCTCGCGTCCGCAGCTCTTCAAGCATCGAAATCGCGAAGTTATCTGTCATCCCCGATACCATATCGGTTATCAGCTGCAGTTCGCGGTAGCGGATTGGCATTCGGTTGTTCGGATGCTCAGCCACGCGGCGGTAGTTTTCCGAAATCCGGGAATACACGTAGCTGTACAGCGGCGATGTACGCTTCGAAGAGAGGACCGCCGGATCCTTGCGGTTGATGATGGCGGCCCAGAACACATCCATCAGCCCGTGAATGGTTTGATGGCCTTTCAATTCCACCTCGAGGACCTCGCGACGCGGGTAGATGTGCGTCTTGGCAAAATCCTTAAGCAGGCGCCACAGATGCGCGGATTTGGATGCCGCCATCAATTCGTCACCGAACGTCCCGGCCGTGATGGCGCTCAGATTAGCGACGAAAGCGTCCGTTGCCTCGACGATCATGACGCCGATCGCATTGACCCGAAGCATCTGCATGGTGATGTCATCCAGTTCGGCGGCCGACAAGGATTGCCCGCGGAACTCGTCATGCTGATCCTTGGCCTTTGCGATGATCTTCAGCACGATCTCGTCCCCTTTGGCCTCGTGCTGCAGGTGGCCGATCAGACTATCGAAATTGATAAGCCCCTTTTTTGCGGCATCTTCCACGTCCACAACGGAATAGGCGATGTCGTCACAGGCTTCCATGATGAAGGTAAGCGGGTGGCGGACGCCTTCTGAAAGCCCCGTTTCCTGCCAAACCTCCCTGACGATCTCGGCTTCCGATTGGAAGAAATTGAACTTCTTGCGCGCCAGGACAGCCTTGTTCACCTTGTCCGAAGGGCTAGGGTACTTCAAGAGAGCGCCGAGGAACGCGTAGGTCATGTTCAGACCGAAATCGTCGTTGAGGATCTGCAAGCGGGTCAGCAATCGGAACGCCTGGGCGTTGCCTTCAAATTGAAGGAAATCCTCGCGCAACGCCGCTTGCTCAAGCCCCTCAAATAACTCCGGGCCCTTGGATTTTATCCAGGACTGGATCGCATCCTCACCCTGGTGACCGAACGGTGGGTTGCCAAGATCGTGGGCCAGGCCGATAGCTTCAAGCAGGGCAGGGATGTTCCGCTCGGCGTTGAGCTCTTTAGGCAAGCTAAATTGCTCTGGATATGCGTGGACAAGCGCCGTGCCGAAGCTGCGGCACATGTTGGCCACTTCATGGCTATGTGTAAGGCGCGTTCGCACGCTGTCATTCGGGTCGAGCGGGAAGACCTGCGTCTTGTCCTGCATGCGCCGCACAGGTGTAGAAAACAGGATGCGATCATGATCGCGCTCTAGCTGAGTCCGGTGCTCAACTGTTTTGGCCGAGCGCTCCTCGGTATGACCCTTGGCCTTATCCTTCCGGCGTTGGGTGTTAAGCAATTTTTCCCAATCCAGGTAAGGCAATGTCTATCGTCCCCGTCTTCGCTCAGCATCAGCTCGGTGTCATGATTCGTCAATTGCAGGAACGATCAATGAAACCTAACGACAAGCTTGCTCCGCGTATATAACCGCCACACCGTATGTTCGCTCTTTGTTCTATAGCGGAATCTCCGCGAGGTCAACATTGTCGGCTGCATTTAAGTCCGCTAACAGCAATGCGTAGGCCTAGCATTGCTTCCAGCGATTGAACTAGGTCGCTCCTGATCGAGCAAGCAGGGCGCCTCAGCGTGGTGACAGAGGTTGCCCATCGGTCGCCTATTCTTCTGCGGGGTCGGTTGTTTGCAAGGTTACGCTCTGAACCCAGCGCTTTCGGCCCCTCTTGTGTTCATGGATCGCCAGGAACAGTGATCGTCGTCGCTCAGCAGCGCGAGCGCGTTGGTCGCGAAGCGGGGAGAGACGCGAAGCCACACCGTCCAGCGTGGCTCGCCTCGGATCTTGTCGATAAGTCCCATGCCGTGGGGCGGGGTGTAAATCGGGATCTGCCTACCGTGGTATTGACGATATTTGCGCGAGCCGTGCTCATCGCGTTCCTGCACGCCTTTGAGCGTCGCATGAATGTCGCCAGAGCCCAAGTTATTGCCATAGAGTGTGACCTCATAGGTATCTCCCGCCCGTTCCTCCGGGTAGATCGATATCCCCACCAACGGTCAGTCGCGTAGTGAATCGATAGAGCGGGTCATCATCATCTGAATTCCAAGCTGATTGCGTCGCAGCGCTCCAGTCTGATGGCGAGATGCGTGTGTTCTTCCTCGGCCGTCTTCCGGCCCTTTGCTCTGCGGGACATTGGATCATCCGCCTGGCTGATCGGTTCATTTCATCGGCATAACGGCCGCTCAAGGCAAGAATCCAGTCGAACGACCCCATGCGGCCAATAAAACGTCGGTTGATTCGGACAACGGTGGCAGCTGCTTTTCGGGTCCGTTATCGGGACCAGAGTTTGGTGAAAAGGCTAACTGGTTGAAATTACTGGTACGCCCAAGGGGAATCGAACCCCTGTTACCGCCGTGAAAGGGCGGTGTCCTAACCGCTAGACGATGGGCGCGCTCAGACGAAGCGGCTTATACTGGCGTTGCGCGCAACCGGCAACCCGTTAGGTGCCGCCTTGGACAACTTTTTTCCGACCTGCCAAATCAGCGTTTTCGCGGGGGCGGAAGAGCTTGCAATTTGCGGTGACGTCAGGCGCCCCGGCATCCTCGGGTGTTCGCGACGGAGCTTCGCTCCTGCTCTGCCCGTGGATGACGAAGTCGCGGCCTTCGCCGCTGACAGGCTCCGGCCCGACAAATCGCCGCTAGCCGTCGTCACCGCCGCTGCGCCGGCGGCAGCGCCAGTTCCAGTCGCGCTCGGGGCCGACGTCGACATGAACCGATTCGGTGTGGCAGTAGGTGCCGACGCCACCGCGGCCGGGCATGGTCCTGATGTAATTCGCAAGCTCCCACTTGGAGACGCCGGGCACCTGGATGTCGGCGGCGGCGCAATACATGTGCAGCGAATTCTTGGCGCCGTTGGCGCGACGGTTGCGGGCCGGATCGCGATAGCCCGAGGTCACCATCATCTTGCGGCCGTAATGGCCTTCGATCGTCTTCAGCACGCGCACAAGGGACGGCTTCAGGCAAGCCACGTCGACGCTCTCATTCTGCTTCAAGAGACCGTTGGGCGCGAGGCGAGCCATGCCGGCGGCGGAGGCGACCTGATAGGAGCCGCCCGAGCCTTCGTCCTCGTTGAGGTCGACGTCGCTTTCATCGTCGAGGCCGGATTTGCGCTTGATCTCGAACAGGGCCGTCTGGCGCACGCCGGGCAAGGCGTCACTGCCGGTGATGTGACCGGCATCGCCGCCGAGTGAAGCCAGTTGCATTGGCTTCTGCGTGGAATCAGCAGAGGCAAATGTGATGATCGGTTTTGGCGCGGCCGGGGCAGGCTTGGGCTGCACGGCAGGCTGTTCGCCCGATCGGGTGTTGACCAGCGGAGCAGGCGTCGCCGAAGCCGGGGTGGCGCCAAACATCGAGGCCAAGAAGCCTTTTTTCTTCGGCGCGTCGGCTTGCGGCGCCTCGCCGGCGGTCACGTACACCGGATTGTTCATCACCGGTGCCGCGGCTGGCATCGGCGCCGTCGCGGCGGCATCGGCGGCGGCGATCTTCTGGGCGACCGCGTCTGTCTGCTGCGCCGTCTGTACCGGCTGCTGCAAGGACTGCGGTGTCTGTCCCGCGATCGTTTCCGCGCCGGCCGGTATGGTGAGCGGGAAAGTGGCCCCAGGTTTGGCAATCGGTACGTAAGCAACCTTTTCGGGGAGTGCCGTGTCGCTTTCGCTCATCACGGTCGTCTGCTCTGTCGCCACTTGCGACGACGAATCAGCGGCGAGAGGCTTGCCCGCAGAGGCGGCGTGGAGGTCCGATGCGGAAGCATTATAGCCGGGCATTCCAACCGACATTGTCGGATCGCCAGCCGATGTGCAGGAGGCCAGAAGCATGGAGCAGAGCGCTGCCACAATGGCGCGGCGTTCTCCCTTTGCGAGGCTCCATCCTGCTGATTTCAAAGTCAAATTCCCCCTCGGTGTCCGATCGGTATATACCTGGCGCCGACTGGTATGTCCGCGTCAGGTGGACCTTTGTCTCCGATCCGGAAACGAGACCTGTGTCAAATCAGCAAGCCTGTAAGTATTTTTGCAGCGATTGCCGAATTGCGGCCGCTTGATGGTTGACGACACCATTTCGCCCGCTTTTGCGGGGGCGTCAACTCACCAGACATTACAGTCCGTTACACACGCACCTTGACATAGGTCCCGGGAGCATCGCCCAAGGTTTTCATATGCTTGCCGGGTTTGCGGGCAGGCACACGGGTGTTGTCCTTGGCCTCTATCCAGCCTTGCCAGTGCGGCCACCAGGATCCCGGATGGCCGGTGGCGGAGGCTATCCACTGGTCGAAGTCGCCCTTCGGCGGACCGCCGGTCCAGTACTGATATTTGTTGGATGCGGGCGGATTGACGACGCCAGCTATATGGCCCGATCCCGCCATCACGTACTCGACCGGGCCGCCGAAATATTTCGAGCCGAGGAAGACGGACAGAGCCGGCGCGATGTGATCTTCCCGGGAGGCGAGATTGTAGACCGGAATGGTGACATCGCCGAGCGAGATCGTGTGGCCCGCCAGTTGCATCGTGCCGCGCGAGAGGTTGTTCTCGAGATAGCAGTTGCGCAGGTAGAAGGAGTGGTTGGCCGCCGCCATGCGGGTCGAATCGGCGTTCCAGTAGAGCAGGTCGAAGGGCAGGGGGTCCTTGCCGCGCATGTAGTTGTTGACGACATAGGGCCAGATCAGGTCACCCGAGCGCAGCATGTTGAAGGCGGTCGCCATCTTGGTGCCGTCGAGATAGCCCTTTTCGTTCATCGACTTTTCCACCGCCGCGACCTGTTCCTCGTCGACGAACACTTTCAGATCGCCGGCATGGGTGAAGTCGACCTGTGTGGTGAAGAAGGTCGCCGACTTGATGCGGTCGTCGCCTTCCCCAGCCATCAGCGCCAAGGCCGCCGCCAGCAACGTGCCACCGACGCAGTAGCCTATAGCATTGACGTCGCGCTCGCCGGTCGCTTTCTCGATCGTGTCGAGGCCGTATTGCAGGCCTTCCCTGATATAGGCTTCCCAGTTCTTGGCGCCGTGGCGTTCATCCGGATTGATCCAGGAGATGACGAAAACGGTGTGGCCTTGCTCGATCGCCCAGCGGATGAAGGATTTCTGCGGGTTGAGGTCGAGTATGTAGAACTTGTTGATCCAAGGCGGGCAGATCAGCAGCGGGCGCTTCAGCACCGTCTCGGTCGCCGCATCATACTGGATGATCTCGGCGACATCGCTGCGGCCGACCACCTTGCCGGGCGTGGTGGCGATGTTCCTGCCGATCTCGAAGGGTGAATAGTCGGCCTGACGCAGTTTGAGGTCGCCTTTGCCGGCGGCGATGTCCTCAGCCAGCATCTTCATGCCGCGCACCAGGTTTTCGCCGTTGGAGGCGACGGTTTCGCGAAACAGTTCGGGATTGGTCAGGATGAAATTGGACGGCGAGATGGCGTTGGATACTTGCTTGACGTAGAAGCTCGCCTTGTGGCGGGTATGCTCGTCCAGGCCTTCGGCATGGTCGACCAGTTCGGACGCCCAGCGCGAGGTGACCAGATAGGCCTGTTTCAAGAAGTCGAAGAAGGCGTTGCGGCCCCATTCCGGGTCCTGGAACCGCTTGTCGCCGCGCTCCGGCTTGACGGCATCGTCGGCGCCCTCGGCATTGGGGCTGACGCGCTGGATGGCGTTCGCCCAAACCGTCATGTAGCCAGCGAACAGCCGCGTCTGCGCTTCGAGCGCCCGCTGCGGATCGGCGAGCCAGTATTCGCTGAGCTTGGAGAAGGTCTTGACCATGTCGACCACCGGCTCGGCGACCTGGTCGCGCACCTCACCTTTTTCGCGCGGTTCGGCCCACGCGGAAGCCGCCTTGCCAGCCTGCTCGATCATCCGCGCCATGTTCAGCGCGAAGCGTTCCGGGTCCTTCACCAGATATTGCTCGACCGTCGAAGGTCCGCCATCTTCCGCTTTGCCCGAATCGGGTGTTTTGGACATGGTTCGCGGGGTTCCTCCGGAAGCGTTTTCTTGACATATTAACATGGGACATCCGACAGGGTCCAATCTCGCTCTACCCCGGCTGCCAAGGAAACAATATGACGATTAAGTTTGGCGAGACTGTTTTTTTCGGTGCCGGCCACTTTTGTCGCATCAGCGCGGCCCTCATGCTCCTGGCCGCTGCCGGATGCTCGAGCACGAATACCGGCGGTCCGGTGCCGATGGCCACCGACGCGGGCCCGAAGGACACCGGCACCTTTCCGAACCTCAACATCCCGCCGCAGGTGGCGGCGAAACAATTCACCGAGGCCGAGAAGAAAGCCAAGCTCGCCCAGTTGAAGGCCGACGAGAACGGGCAGGGCGCCAAGGGCGGCGGCGCGGCCGTCACCAACCAGGCGGCGCTGACCGATCTCGCCAAGAAACATGGTCCGCAGACCCTGAAGCAGATCGAAGGCAAATGCGACCCCGCCCTCGACCCTACCTGCAAATGAGTATATAGCGCGCGCCCAACGCTCCCTTGCTGTCTGGAACTGCCATGGAAGAATTTCACAAGGTCCGCCGGCTTCCGCCTTACGTGTTCGAGCAGGTCAACCGGCTCAAGGCGAGCGCCCGTTCGCGGGGCGCCGACATCGTCGACCTCGGCATGGGCAACCCGGACCTGCCGACGCCCAAGGCCATCGTCGACAAATTGTGCGAGGTCGTGCGCGATCCGCGCACGCACCGCTATTCCTCGTCGCGCGGGATTCCCGGTTTGCGCCGCGCCCAGGCAAACTACTATGACCGCCGCTTCGGCGTGAAGCTCAACCCCGACACCCAGGTGGTGGCCACGCTCGGTTCGAAGGAAGGCTTCGCCAACATGGCGCAGGCGATCACCGCGCCCGGCGACGTGATTCTGTGCCCCAACCCGACCTATCCGATCCATGCCTTCGGCTTCATCATGTCGGGCGGGGTCATCCGCTCGCTGCAAGTCGAGCCCGATGACGGCTTCATTCCGGCGCTCGAGCGCGGCGTCCGCCATTCGATCCCGAAGCCGCTGGCGCTGATCCTCAACTATCCATCGAATCCGACGGCACTGGTCGCCTCGCTCGATTTCTACAAGGACGTGGTGGCCTTCGCCAAGAAGAACGACATCATCATCCTGTCCGACCTCGCCTATTCGGAAATCTACTTCGACGGCAATCCGCCGCCTTCCGTGCTGCAGGTGCCGGGCGCCATCGACGTGTGCGTCGAGTTCACCTCGATGTCGAAGACCTTCTCCATGCCCGGCTGGCGCATGGGCTTCGCCGTCGGAAACGAACGGCTGATCTCGGCGCTGACCCGGGTCAAATCCTATCTCGACTACGGTGCCTTCACGCCGATCCAGGTGGCGGCGGCGCACGCGCTCAATGGCGACGGCGCCGATATCGCCGAGGTGCGCGACATCTATCACAAACGCCGCGACGTGATGGTCGATGCGTTCGGCCGCGCGGGATGGACCATTCCGGCCCCCGCGGCCTCGATGTTTGCCTGGGCGCCGATCCCTGAGCCGTTCCGTCATCTGGGCTCGCTCGAATTCTCCAAGCTGCTCATCGAGCACGCCGATGTGGCGGTGGCGCCCGGTGTCGGCTTCGGCGAACATGGCGACGATTTCGTGCGCGTAGCACTGGTCGAGAACGAACACCGGATTCGCCAGGCGGCACGCAACATCAAGCGCTTCCTGTCGGCCAGCGCCAAGCAGCCCAACAATGTGGTGCCGCTGTCCGCCCACCGGTAAATACAAATTCGATCTTATTTGAGGGGCGTCGCCTTCCATGGCTGAAGCACTGCGTGTTGGAATTGCTGGACTTGGCACGGTCGGTGCATCGGTGGCGCGCGTGTTGCGCGACAAGGCGGCGGAACTGACCCGCCAATGCGGGCGCGACATCATCGTGTCGGCGATTTCCGCACGCGACCGGAAACGCGAGCGTGGCATCGATCTGAGCTCCGCGAATTGGTTCGACGATCCGGTCAAGATGGCGCAGACCGCCGAGATCGACGTGTTCGTCGAGCTGATCGGCGGCGATGAGGGGTCGGCGCGCGCCTCTGTGAAGGCCGCGCTCGAAGCCGGCCGCCATGTCGTCACCGCCAACAAGGCGCTGCTTGCCAAGCATGGCGTGGCGCTTGCCGAAATCGCTGAAAAGAAGGGCGTGCTGCTCAATTACGAGGCCGCGGTGGCAGGCGGCATCCCGGTCATCAAGACGATGCGCGAGGCGATGGCCGGCAATTCCGTCACTCGTGTCTTCGGCATCCTCAACGGCACCTGCAACTATATCCTGACCCGCATGGAGGCCGAGGGCGTCTCCTTCGACGTCGTGCTGAAGGACGCGCAGCGGCTGGGTTATGCCGAAGCCGACCCGACCTTCGACATCGAGGGCCATGACACCGCGCACAAGCTGTCGATCCTGACCAGCCTTGCCTTCGGCACCAAAATCGCCGCCAACGACATCTACATGGAAGGCATTTCTAACATTACCCAGGCCGACATCCGTGCCGCCGGCGATCTCGGCTACCGGATCAAGCTGCTCGGTGTCGCCCAGCGCACCGAAAGCGGCATCGAGCAGCGTGTGCACCCAACCATGGTGCCGACTGCTTCGGTCATCGCGCAGGTGCATGGTGTCACCAACGCGGTGGCGATCGAGACCGATATCCTGGGCGAGTTGCTGCTCTCGGGCCCTGGCGCCGGCGGCAATGCCACCGCCTCGGCGGTCATCGGCGACATCGCCGACATCGCCAAGAGCCGGCCCGGCTTCCAGCATGGTCCCGTCTTCGGCCGGCCGGCGAAGGAGCTGAGACCGTATAAGAAGGCGCAGATGCGCAGCCATGCCGGCGGCTACTTCATCCGGCTGACCGTGCACGACCGCATCGGCGTGTTCGCGGCGATCGCCAAGCGCATGGCCGACAACGATATTTCGCTGGAATCGATTGTCCAGCATGCGGTCAGCGGCGAGGCGGCGGCGCAGAAGACGGTGATCCTCGTTACCCACGAGACCACCGAGGCCGCCGTGCGCAAGGCTGTCGACGGCATCACCAAGGACGGCCATCTGACCGACAAGCCACAGGTCATCCGCATCGAGCGGGCAGGGTAGCAGGCAGCCTCGTTGCCGTGGGCATAACCATCGGCGGTGTATCTCGGTTCGGTGAGGACATCCCGCTGCCGCCCGGAACGAATTGGCGTCGGTACCGTTCTCTTGGTCAGCAACCAAGGGAGCCGCTTCATGGCCGATACCAACAAATCCGACGCCCCTGACATTGGCGACATCCAGAAGACGCTGGAAAAGCAGATCGCCGACCTGCGCAAGGAGATCACCAAGATCAACAAGAGCATTTCGCAGCGCAGCGCGGAAATGCTCGATGATGCCAGTGAGCAAGCATCGGATTTCTACGATACTGCCGCTTCCCGCGCCTCGCGGACAGCGCAGCAGTTGCGCGGCCAGGCCCAGTCCGTTTCGGAAGTCGCGCGTGAAAATCCGGGCACGACGACCGCCGTGGTTGGCGTGATCGGCCTGCTCGGCTTTCTGGCCGGGATTGCCGTCGGCCAGTCGATGAACGACACGTCGCGCCGCTGGTATTGACCGCGCCGATATTGAGCCGGCAATGCCGGCTCATTTCTCCGTTTCAGCAAGTCATTTAAGGAGGGCATTATGGCTTCGTCCGTGTTAATCGGCATCCTGATTACATTTCTGGTCATCATTCTCGTTCTCTACCTGGTGCAGCGGCTGCCGCTCGACGCCAGGATGAGGCAGATCGTCCAGGTCATCGTCATCATCATCGGCATTATTTCGCTGCTCAAATACCTCGCGGTTTTCTAGGACCACGAAGACGGCAATTTCTGTTTCGTGCCGGCCCGGTTGATCCCAAACCGGGCCGGCATTGTTTTCAAAAATTCGGTTCAATCGATTGATATTGCTATCCTTTCGATAAACCATCCGGCAGGTCTTGCCGTTGTCATGGTCGTTTGACAAAACAAGCACGCCTCTGGCGGGAGGCGGCATCAAACGAGGATTTGCCGAATGAATGTGGCCCAGAACATCGTCGCCGGCCTTGACCGGATACTCACCATGGAACTGGTGCGCGTCACCGAACGGGCCGCGGTCGCGGCCGCCAGGCTGCGCGGCCGCGGCGACGAAAAGGCTGCCGACCAGGTCGCCGTCGATGCCATGCGTGAGGAGCTCAACCGCCTCGCGATCAAGGGCACGGTGGTGATCGGCGAGGGCGAGCGGGACGAGGCGCCGATGCTCTATATCGGCGAGGAGGTCGGGACCGGCAAAGGGCCCGCGGTCGATATCGCGCTTGATCCGCTCGAAGGCACGACGATCTGCGCCAAGAACCTGCCGAACGCGCTCGCCGTGATCGCGATCGCCGAGAAGGGCAGCCTGCTGTTCGCGCCCGACGTCTACATGGACAAGATCGCGGTCGGTCCCGGTTACGCCGACGGAGTCATCGATATCGACGCCTCGCCGGCCGAAAACGTCGCCAGCCTTGCGCGAGCGAAGGGCGTTGCTGTGTCCGACATCACGGCCTGCATTCTCGACCGTCCGCGCCACGCCAAGCTGATCGATGCCGTGCGCGCCACGGGCGCCGCGATCCGGCTGATCGGCGACGGCGACGTCGCCGGCGTCATCCACACCACGGACGCGGAAGAAACCGGCATCGATATCTATCTCGGCACCGGGGGCGCGCCGGAAGGCGTGCTGGCCGCTGCGGCGTTGCGCTGCACCGGCGGCCAGATGCAAGGCAGGCTGATCCTTGATACGCCGGAAAAGGTCGCACGTGCCGCAAAGATGGGCATTTCCAATCCGAAGCGGATCTATCAAGCGGAAGACATGGCGCGCGGCGACGTGCTGTTTGCGGCCACCGGTGTCACCGATGGCAACATGCTGGCTGGCGTCAAGTTCGGCCGCACATACATCACCACCCACACGATCGTGCTGCGATCGTCATCGCGGACCGTGCGCGAGATCAAGGCCAGGCACCAGGATATGGATAAGTTCTAGACCCGCTTGCGAAGCCGGGCCGCAGTTGTTAGCCATCTGGCTGCCTCCGATGGCGGCAAGGGTTTAACGATGACACCGCCCGATCGGCATGCGGCCTCTGATGTCTCGGGCGGCCAGCGAACGGTGGGTGCACGGCTGAAAGGCGGAAAGCGTAGTTTTTCTTGAAGTCTCCCGCGGCCTTTGGCTTATCCTGCCGCCAACCATGAGTTGGCAAAGCGCATGATGGGCGAAAGGCGCCTCTTCCTCGATGTCAGGCAGTCGGCAACCGGTCTCTCCTGGGAGCACCGGCTGACCGAACGGCAGGACATGATCGCGCTCGCCATCGCACAGGGTCATGGCGTGCCCGACATCGTCGCGCGCGTTCTTGCCGGACGCGGCGTGGCCGCCGATGAGACCGAGCGGTTTCTGGACCCGACGATCCGCGACCTGTTGCCGAACCCGGCCTCGCTGACCGATATGGACAAGGCCGCTATCCGCATCGCCGCCGCCGTCATGGCGCGGGAGAAAATTGCGATCTTCGGCGATTACGACGTAGATGGCGCGGCCTCGTCGGCCTTGCTGAAGCGGTTTCTCACGCATTTCTCGGTGCCGTCCGAAATCTATATCCCGGATCGTATTTTCGAGGGCTACGGTCCCAATCCCGATGCCATGCGCGAACTGGTATCGCGCGGCGCGACGCTGATCGTCACAGTCGATTGCGGCACCAACAGCGCCGTTTCGATCGACGCGGCCAATGCCGCCGGCGCCGATGTCGTGGTGCTCGACCACCACCAGGTCGGCGGCGTCTTGCCTGCGGCAATTGCCGTCGTCAATCCAAACCGCGACGACGACCTTTCCGGACAGGGCCATCTCTGTGCCGCCGGTGTCGTGTTCCTCGCCTTGGTCCAGACCGCAAAGGTGCTGCGTGGCCTGAGCGATGTCACGCCGCCCGACCTGCTTTCCCTGCTCGATCTCGTGGCGCTTGCCACCGTCTGCGACGTGGTGCCGCTCACGGGCGTCAATCGCGCCTTCGTCGTCAAGGGTTTGCAAGTGGCGCGACAGCAGAAGAATGAAGGCATGGCCGCGCTGGCACGAGTGTCGCGCGTTGGCGAGCCGATCAGCACCTTCCATCTAGCCTATCTGATCGGTCCGCGCATCAATGCGGGCGGGCGCATTGGCGATGCGGCACTCGGCAGCCGGCTGCTTGCAACGGACGATCCCGTCGAGGCGCAGACCATCGCAGAGACGCTAGACCGGCTGAACCAGGAGCGGCAGCTGATGGAGCAGGAGATGCTCGCCGCCGCGCGCGCCGAAGCCGATGCCGAGCTCGCGGGCGGCAGCGGCCCGGCGATCGTCGTCACCGCCAGCAACAGCTGGCACCCCGGCATCGTAGGCCTGCTTGCCTCACGACTGAAGGATCACGCACGGCGGCCGGCCTTTGCCATCGCCTTCAACGCCAACGGCACCGGCACGGGCTCGGGCCGTTCGGTGTCGGGTTTCGACCTTGGCCGGCTGGTGCGCGAAGCCGCCAATGCCGGGCTCATCGTCAAGGGCGGCGGCCATGGCATGGCTGCCGGCATCACCGTCGAGCGGGCAAGACTGGGTGAGCTCAGGGCCTTCTTCGAGGAGCGGGCAGCCGCCGACGTTTTCAGGTTGCAGGATGAGGAAAGCCTGGCGATAGACGGCGCGCTTGCCGCCGAAGGCGCGACGCTCGGCCTGCTCGATGCGTTGGAAAAGGCGGGGCCCTTCGGTGCCGGGCATGTCGCGCCTGTTTTCGTGCTGCCGCGCCATCGGCTGGCCGACATCAGGCCGGTCGGCACCAACCATATTCGCGCCGATTTAC
Organism: Mesorhizobium sp. CO1-1-11; assembly: GCF_020164995.1. Classification (NCBI taxonomy): domain Bacteria; kingdom Pseudomonadati; phylum Pseudomonadota; class Alphaproteobacteria; order Hyphomicrobiales; family Phyllobacteriaceae; genus Mesorhizobium; species Mesorhizobium sp. CO1-1-11. The sequence continues at coordinate 188,973 of NZ_JAIUHE010000009.1, read as the reverse complement.
AGTCGGAGAGCGGCGGCCGCATCCAGGCGATCGCCTTTCGCGCCGTCGATACGGTGCTTGGCGAGTTCCTGTCCAAGAACCGCGGCAAGACGGTGCATGTCGCCGGCTCGCTGTCGGGCAATTACTGGAACGGCAACCGTACGGTGCAGTTTCGCATCATCGACGCCGCGCGGGCGTAGGGCGCGCCGGAAACCCGCGCAATTCAGCCGGCCGGCGCATAACGCAGCAACGTCACGCCCTGGGGGAGACTTTGCGTGCCGAGCGGGGTCAACGCCAGCGACAGGCCGGATTCAAAATATGGCTTGCCGCCACCCAGCACCACGGGATGCATATAGAGCCGGTATTCGTCGATGAGGCCGGCTCGTGCCAGAGAGGCGGCAAGGTCGGCGCCGCCAAGGATGACGAGGCCATCGGCCTGCGCCTTGAGAGATCGTACCGCATCCTCCGCATCGCCATCCACCAGCCGGGCATTGAGCCCGACTTGCCGAAGCGTGGTCGAGAAGACGATCTTCGGCGTTTCGCGCCATGCATGGGCAAAATCCCGCTCGACCTCGGTGGCGCCGGTTTCGCGTTCAGGGCTGTCCCAGAAGCGCATGGTTTCGTACATGCGCCGTCCGGCGAGCACGGCGGAAGCCTGCCTCATCATGTCGTTGAAGTGCTGGTGCAGTTCCGCCTCGGGCACTGGCAAGCCGATGTCCTCGTTCGATCGGGCGATATAGCCGTCCAACGACGTCAGCATGGAATAGACAATCCTGGCCATCGGCACCTCCGCCTCGATCGACGCAGATCACCATAACCAATTGCGTTTTGCAATCAGTTTGTCCCGAGGCCAATACAACTTGAGGAACGGTCTAGGCGAGAACCGTCTGCAGCCGCGTCAGTTCGCCGATCTGCGCCATCGTCGCCTGGTAGCCGAGCTGGATCGCCTCGTCGGCCCGGTGGAATTCGGTAAGGCCGATATGGCTGAGCTTGGGTTGCAGCGACATGTCAGGCGGATCGCCGGCAAGTCTCGCCCGCGAAATACGGTCCTGGATGATGTTGAAGGCTTCGACCATCACGCCGGTGATGCCCAAACGCGTGGTGCGATTGGTGTTGGGCGTCGACCTGGCCGGGCCTTGGCGCATCCTTTTCGATAACCAGCTCGCCGGCGCTGTGCTTGATCACGGCGGCGCGGCCGAACAGGTCGTAGTGGAGGTTGACCGCCACGACGAGCGGCTGCTCGTAGGCGCGGCAGACCGAAACAGGCACCGGGTTGACCAGCGCTCCGTCGACCAGCACGCGGCCGTTGCAATCGACCGGTTCAAACACGCCAGGCAGCGCGTAGGACGCGCGCATGGCTGTGATCAGCGAACCGCTAGACAGCCAGATCTCGTGGCCGGTACGGATTTCCGACGCGACGCAGACAAATGGCTTGGGCAGATCGTCGAAGCGGATGCCGGCCACGTGCTCGCGCAGGCGCGCGTCCAGCTTCATGCCGCCGAAGAGGCCGCTGCCGCGCAGGTTGAGATCGAGCAGGCCGAAGATACGTCGTCTGGTGAGGCTGCGGGCGAACTCTTCCAGCTCATCCAGTTTGCCGGCGAGATAACAGCCTCCGACGAGGGCGCCGATCGAGGTGCCAGCGATCATCGAGACTTCGATGCCGGCTTCATCGAGCGCGCGCAGCACGCCGATATGAGCCCAGCCTCTGGCGCAACCGCCACCGAGCGCGAGCGATATACCTGTTTTCTTGGGGGAGGTTGTTTCGGATGCGCCGCCTGCCGAGGACAGGCCATTGGCCTCCCTGACATCTGGTCTGTTACGCAATGACGCCCATTCGAGCATCATGATCTCCCTTGTCCCAGGCTAGTATACGGACGGGCCGTATCGAAATGATGAATCTATGTGGTCGGTGTCAGGCAGAAGGTTCAAGCTGATGGCTTCCGATACGTGTTTTCCGCATCGAACAGCGGCTTGCTGCCGTCGTCGGCAAGCGTCCCCTTGCCGTCGATCAGCCCCACCGTCCGATAAAAGCATGAACGCCGGCCGGTGTGACAGGTTGCGTCGTGGCCCAACACTTTCACGCGAAGCCACACCGCATCCTGGTCACAATCCGTGAGCATCTCGACAACATGCTGAAAATTGCCCGAGGTTTCGCCCTTCTTCCAGAGCGTGTTGCGCGAGCGCGACCAGTAATGGGCAATGCCTGTTTCCAGCGTCAGAGCCAGCGCCCGTGCATTCATATGCGCGACCATCAGCAGCATGCCGTCGGCGGCATCGGTGACGACGACGGTGACAAGACCGGCGGCATCGAAGCGCGGCGAAAACACCGCGCCTTCCTCCAAGGCTTTCTTGTCCGAGGGAGCTTCCGGAAATTCCAGTGCCGACATTGCCGGTCTATCTTCCTGTTGACCGCGACGTCGGCAAAGGGCTTACGCCCTGCCGCCGCGCACCATGGTGACAAAACGAACCTGCTCTTCGGGCGTATCCTTGAAGACGCCTGTGAAGGTGGAGGTCAGCGTGGTGGAACCTTGCTTGCGGATGCCGCGCATGGCCATGCACATGTGCTCCGCCTCGATCATGACGGCAACGCCGCGCGGGTTGAGCACGTCCTGGATGACGCCGGCAATCTGGGCGGTCAGGGCTTCCTGTGTCTGCAGCCGATGGGCAAAGATATCGACGACGCGCGCGATCTTCGACAGGCCGACGACCTTGCCGTCGGGCAGATAGCCGACATGCGCCTTGCCGATGATCGGCACCATGTGATGTTCGCAATGTGAATGGAACTGGATGTCCTTGACGATGACCAGGTCATCGTAGCCGGCGACCTCCTCGAAAGTACGGCCAAGCTCCTCGGCCGGGCACATGTCGTAGCCGCCGAACATTTCGCGATAGGCCTTGGTCACGCGCTTGGGCGTGTCGATCAAACCCTCGCGATCCGGATTGTCGCCGGTCCAGCGCAGCAAGGTGCGTACGGCGGCCTCGACTTCGGCCTCGCTCGGGCGGTCGGTGACCGGCTTTTCCATATAGGCGGACTGTGGCATTAGTTTCTTGATGACGGCATCCATAAAAGGCGTCTCCCGTAGTTCCTCTCTAAGGAGGAACGAGTTGAACGGACCACGACCTTTCGGTGTCGGAAACTCGCCCCGTTTCCAGCCCCGTAAGCGGCGTGAACTTCCCGGCAAGGACAGTGGCGTTCGCCGCCTTGTCGATACCGGACTGCCAGCATTATATATGGTCGTGCCGAGCGAATGAAAGACGCAACAACGGCAATCGCTGTTCGCTTGGCGGCGACGGATTGGAAAATAATGATCAACGACGTCTACAACGCGAAAATTCTCGGTTTTGCCGGAAATATTGCCCGCATCGGCCGGCTCGATCATCCCGACGCGACCGCGAAGGCGCATTCCAAGCTGTGCGGGTCGACCGTTACCGTCGACCTCAGGATGGAGGACGGCGTGGTCACCGACTTCGCCCACGACGTGAAGGCCTGTGCGCTCGGACAGGCATCGTCCTCGATCATGGCGCAACATGTCGTCGGCGCCAGCGCTGAGGAATTGCGCGCGGTGCGCGAGACCATGCTGAAGATGCTGAAGGAGAACGGCGCGCCGCCGGAAGGCCGCTTCGCCGACCTCGGCTATCTGGAGCCGGTGCGCGACTACAAGGCGCGTCATGCGTCGACCATGCTGACTTTCGACGCCGTGGTCGACGCCATCGGCCAGATCGAGAAGAAGCGCGCCGACGAAGCGGCCTGAGAGTGGTCTTCGAGCTTACGGTGAGCGGATCCCGCCAGAGCGGTCGTTCATGCCATGGCTTTGTGTTCGCCGGTACTCTTGCCGCTTCACTTGTGTCGGCCGGTGGCTCAAGCGGGGCGGAACCAGCAGTCCAGCGCGATATCGGCGACTATCTCATGAGGGCCGTCCAGCCCTGTTGGAACGTGCCCGCAAATGCCACAAATACTGCACGCGTCCGGATCAGCCTGAACAAGGACGGATCGCTCGCCGGGCCGCCAAAAATCGTCGGCCCCGTGACATCGGCAAGGCATAAGGTTGCCGAAGCCGCCATTCGCGCGATCACGCGTTGCGCGCCGTTTCCCGGGCTGGCGTCCTACGGCGCCGACTATGATTTGTGGCGCGACATCGTCGTCACATTCTACCCAGCAGTCGACCCGGCGGCGGGACATCCGTCCATGGACATCAACGACCTCGATAAACTTCTCGGAAAATACAAGAAGGTAAAGTAGCCGGCTCCGGCCAGCGCACGGCTCAGGCCGGAGCTTTCAGCGCTCGCCTGCTTTCGATGAATTCGCTTCTTAGCCAGTCGGCGAAGGCCGCGGCCGGTTCGGAGAGACTATGCAAACTCCTGGCCACCAGCCAATAGGCCCCGGATGCGACATCGATGTCGAACGGTTTGACCAGTGCCCCGGTCTCCAATTCTTCTCCAATCTGCAGGAGATCGCCCAGCGCCACGCCGTGGCCGAGCAGCGCGGCCTGCTTGGAGAGTGAGGCGTCCGCAAGCATCGGCCCGCGCGTGGGCATGGCGTTGGCGGGTACGCCCGCCGCCTCGAACCAGCGCGTCCAACCCTGGCGGTTTTCCTCGTGCAAAAGCGTGAAGCGAGCAAGATCGGCCGGCTTCTCGAGGGCTGGGCCTGATGAAAGCAGCGCCGGCGACAGAACTGGCGAATCGACTGTCGAGGCCAGCCGCTCGGCTTCGCTGCGGGGCCATGACGTCGCGTTCGAGCTGAAACGCAAGGCAAGTTCGGGCTGGTCGCTGCGGAACTCGATCAGCCTTGGGTCCACTTCGAGGGAGACGTCGATATCGGGCCGCAACTGGCGAAACCGGTTGAGCCGGGGTACCAGCCAGACGGATGCAATCGACGGCTCGACGCTGACACGAACCACGGCCTGCGCGGGAACCGCGACCAGTTCCGAGAGTAGTTTGTCGATGTCGTCGAAACTTCTGACCAGTTGAGCAAGCAGCCGACGGCCTGCATCCGTCAGTTCGACGCGGCGATGGTGCCGTTCGAAAAGCGGTTGGCGCAGGAAGGTTTCGAGTTCGCGGATCTGCCGGCTGATCGCCGCCTGTGAGACGAAAAGCTCCTCGGCGGCGTTGCTGAAGCTCAAATGCCGCCCCGCCGCCTCGAAGCTCCTCAACGCCGTCAGGGGCAAGCGTCCACGCTTCATTTCGCATAACCCAGGATTATCCGAAGCGGAAATTATACTCGTTTGAAGGCGAAGGCCAGCGGCGGTCTAATCGTCTTCAAGGAGATGCCGCCATGATGCAGTTGCTTGAGATCCTTGGCGACGTCATACGGATCGCGACGTTCCAATGGCGCCACGAAAGACGCGCTACAAGGCATCACGAAAAATAGCCTCATCCTGGCCGGTGGGCGCCGCCAGCCGACCGACGGCCATTTCGCCGTTCCCGCCCGTGACCGCACGGCGATCGGGATTGCGTTCTCCGGTGCAAGCGCACATCTATCAGGTGGAAAACGCGGAGATCGCAGTGGGCGACCAGCACAGGCATGCGCATACTGCCGGAGCGTCGAGGCGCGGCCGCAACTGGCCCGGCCCCTGGCGCAAGACGCCGGGCCGCTTGCTCGGCACCTCGCTCGTGCGGTTTTACCAGCTGACGCTGTCCGGCTTTGTCGGCAATTCCTGCCGCCATCTGCCGACCTGTTCGGAATACGCGCATGAGGCGATCGCCCGCCATGGACTTTGGGCCGGCGGCTGGATGGGGTTGTTCCGCGTGCTGCGCTGCGGTCCGTTCGGCACGCACGGCGTCGATCTCGTGCCGCAGGCGCTGGCGGACCGTAACGTCTGGTTCATGCCCTGGCGTTATTGGCGGGTCGGCCGCAAGCGCGGCGAAGCGCAGGGCTAGGGTGGCTGGTCGCGCCGCGCTGTTTACGCTCCGGTAGGGTTAACGCAAGCCTGCACAACAACTGCGCATTTGAGACAAAATCGAGACAAGAGACCCCGCTAAGCCCGCTCGCGAACCCCCTTCTGGAGCGAGCAGAAAATGCGCAATGTCGATCGTCTTCCCTTTATCATGGCTGGTGTCCTGTTCCTGCTCGCCTGGCTGCTGGGATTTCCGATGCGCGCGCAATCGGCGCCGCTCGCGGACGTGCAGTGCACGCTGATCGCCGATGTCCAGAGCGGCAAGACGCTTTACCAGGACGGTACCTGCGACCAGCGCTTCAGCCCAGCCTCCACGTTCAAGGTGCCGCTTTCGCTGATCGGCTACGACGCGGGCATCCTTGCCGATGAACATACCCCGGCATGGGACTACAAGCCCGAGTTCAACGCGGTGAAACGCGACCAGAAAACCGTCGATCCGACGATCTGGGAACGTGATTCCATCATCTGGTTCTCGCGCGAGATCACCCGCAGGCTCGGACCTCAGAAATTTGCCGGCTATGTATCGAAGTTCAACTATGGCAATGGTGACGTTTCCGGCAATCCTGGCAGGGATGACGGGCTCACCGATTCCTGGGTTAACTCCTCGCTTAAGATCACGCCAGTCGAACAGGTTGCCTTCCTGCGGCAACTGCTCGCCGGCACAATGCCGGTGTCGGCCAAGGCGCATGAAATGACACGCGCCATCATGCCGAACTTCAAGGCTGGGGACTGGGCCGTTCAGGGCAAGACCGGCACGACCAGGCTGGGCGCGGGCGGCAAGGACAAGCGCTCGCTCGGATGGTTTGTCGGCTGGGCTGGGAAAGACGGCCGCCAGATCGTGTTCGCCCGGCTCGTCGTCGATACGAAACGCACCGACATGCCGAAGGGGTTGGCGACACGGGCCGCGTTCCTGAAGGACCTGCCACAGCTGATTAAGTGAGCCGGGCTTTACGGCGGCGGCATCTGCTCATAAAAGACTGCCGCCGCCGGACGCATCCGGCACCCTGGCAGGTCGCAGCCCCGAACCGCTGATGATCTGCATTTACCACCCGCGCTCGTTTGCGGGACTGGATAGGAGATACATATGCTGAAGTCCGTTTCCCTGACATTTCCCGATGGCTCCGTCCGCGACTACGATGCGGCGATGACCGGTGCGGGTCTCGCCGAATCGATCTCGAAGTCGCTGGCCAAGAAGGCCGTCGCCTACGCCATTGACGGCACCGTGCGCGACCTCAGCGACCCGCTCGGCAAGTCCGGCAAGGTCGAGGTCATCACCCGCGACGATGCGCGCGCTCTTGAGCTTATCCGCCACGACACCGCGCACGTGCTGGCGGAGGCCGTGCAGGAGCTGTGGCCGGGAACGCAGGTGACCATCGGACCAGTGATCGAGAACGGATTCTATTACGACTTTGCCCGCAACGAGCCGTTCACCCCAGACGATTTCCCGGTGATCGAGAAGAAAATGCGCGAGATCATCGCGCGCAACAAGCCGTTCACCAAGGAGGTCTGGTCGCGCGACAAGGCAAAAAAGGTCTTTGCCGACAAGGGCGAGCGCTACAAGCTCGAACTGATCGATGCCATTCCCGAGGACCAGGATCTCAAGATCTATGCGCAGGGCGACTGGTTCGATCTCTGCCGCGGTCCGCACATGGCCTCGACCGGCCAGATCGGCAACGCCTTCAAGCTGATGAAGGTGGCCGGCGCCTATTGGCGCGGCGATTCCAACAATCCGATGCTGACGCGCATCTACGGCACGGCCTGGGCCGACCAGGCGCAGCTCGAAGCCTACCAAACGATGCTGGAAGAGGCCGAGAAGCGCGACCACCGCAAGCTCGGCCGCGAAATGGACCTTTTCCATTTCCAGGAAGAGGGGCCGGGCGTGGTCTTCTGGCACGCCAAGGGCTGGAAGATGTTCCAGAACCTGGTCAACTACATGCGGCGCCGGCTTGACGAGCAGGGCTACCAGGAGGTCAACGCCCCGCAGGTGCTCGACAAGAGCCTGTGGGAGACGTCAGGCCACTGGGGCTGGTACCGCGACGCCATGTTCAAGGTGACGGTCGCCGGCGATGAAACCGACGATGACCGCATCTTTGCGCTGAAGCCGATGAACTGCCCGGGCCACGTGCAGATTTTCAAGCATGGGCTGAAATCCTATCGCGATCTGCCGGTGAAGCTGGCGGAGTTCGGCAATGTGCATCGCTACGAGCCGTCGGGCGCGCTGCACGGGCTGATGCGCGTGCGCGGCTTCACGCAAGACGATGCGCATATCTTCTGCACCGAGGAACAGCTGGCGGCCGAGTGCCTGCGCATCAATGACCTGATCCTGTCGACCTATGCCGATTTCGGTTTCGACGAAATCAGCGTCAAACTGTCGACGCGGCCCGAAAAGCGCGTCGGCACGGACGAGGCCTGGGATCATGCCGAGGCGATCATGGGCGGCGTGCTGGAGACGATCAGGACAAGGTCCGGCAATCGGATCAAGACCTCGATCAATCCGGGCGAGGGCGCCTTCTACGGGCCGAAGTTCGAATATGTGTTGAAGGATGCCATCGGCCGCGAATGGCAATGCGGGACGACGCAGGTCGACTTCAACCTGCCGGAGCGTTTTGGCGCCTTCTACATCGGCTCGGATTCGGAAAAGAAGCAGCCGGTCATGGTGCACCGCGCCATATGCGGTTCGATGGAGCGTTTCCTCGGCATCCTGATCGAGAACTATTCCGGCCACTTCCCGCTATGGTTCGCGCCGCTGCAGGTGGTGGTGGCGACGATCACGTCAGACGCCGACAGCTATGCGACCGAGGTCGTGGCAAAGCTGAAGGCCGCCGGGCTGTTGGCGGAAGCCGATCTGCGCAACGAGAAGATCAACTACAAGGTCCGTGAGCACAGCCTGGCCAAGGTGCCGGTCATCCTCGTCTGCGGCAAGCGCGAGGCGGAGGAGCAGACGGTCAACATCCGCCGGCTCGGCTCGCGCGATCAGGAATCGCTTGGTCTTGCCGAAGCAATCGAACGGCTGACCGAAGAAGCGATCACGCCTGATCGCCGACGCAAGCGCGCTGCTTGAATCGGAGTGTTTTTCGATCGAATGGCGGTGGAGCGATCCACCGCCATTTTCATATCCCTGTCACGGCAACGTTGTAACGAGCCCCTATGCTCAAGCTGAAATCGCGCGAACGACCGTTCCCAGAGCTTTCCTACGCCAATCCGCACCAGCCGGCGCTGGCGCGCTGGTTCATCCATTCGGTCGAAGGCCTGTCGGGCCGCGATCGCTTTGCCGCGCTTTATGATTTCTGGCGCCGCCAGGTGGTGCCGACGGGCGAGCGTGTGTTCAGCCGCATGCTGGACCTCATCGACGTGGGCGTGCGAATTCCCGACCAATGGCCGCCCGCGCAATTGCCCGACACGCCACTGGTGATCGTCGCCAACCATCCCTTCGGCATCGGCGACGGCATTGCCGTGCTATCGCTGGCAGAGCAACTCGGCCGGCCTTTCCGGGTGATGATCCACAAGGACCTGCTCAGGATCCGCGAGATGGAGCCCTATTCGCTGCCGATCGACTTTTCCGAGACCAAGGACGCGGTGAAGAACAACATGGCGGTGCGCCATGAGGCGGTCCGGCTGCTCAGGGAAGGTGTCACCATTGTGGTGTTTCCGGCCGGCGGTGTCGCCACTGCGCCCAAGGGTTTTGGCCGCGCGCGCGACCTGCCGTGGAAGATGTTTCCGGCCCGTCTCGTCCAAGAGGCCAAGGCATCGGTCATCCCCATGCATTTCTCCGGCCAGAACGGCAGGCTTTTCCATCTGGTCAGCGGGCCGATGAACATGGCCGAGCGCGAGGGGCGGGTGGCCAAATTCGTCGGCAAGGCCTCGCTGACCTTGCGCACCTCGCTGCTCATTCGTGAATTCGCGCGGCTGTCCGGCAGGGCGATCGACGTGCGCGTCGGCAACGTGCTGAGCTGGAGCGAACTGGAGCCGCTGCGCGATCGCAAAACGTTGCTCGACCGTCTCTATCGCGGTGTATTCGATCTGGCGCCGAGCCTGCCGCGCCGTCGCATTCCGTTCCTCCCGGCGCGAACCAAGCTCGCCGCCTGAAGGCTAATCGGCGCCTTCCTCGGGATCCATCGCCGCTGCTTCGGTGGCGAGAACCTCGATTTCCTGGTTCTGCCCGCCAACGACCGTGAAATCCTTCTGGTAGATGCGGTCGCGGTTCTTGGCGATGATGGTGTAGTCGCCTTCGGCCAGCACCATCGAGGCGAAGGCGCCGACGGTTTCCTTGATCGGATCGCCGGATTCGTTGAGCAGCGACCACGAGGTGTCGGCAATCGCTTCGCCGCCCGTCTCGCGTACCAGCTTCATGGTGATTTCAGCGGCGTGATGCTCGACGGTGGCTTCCGTCAGCTTGCCCGCCTCGACGCGGATGTCGGATCGGATGACGGCGTTGACCGCGCCGTAAGTCGAGACGACATGATAGATGCCGGCATTGAGCCGCACGACGCTGTTGGGTTCGACATCGGGAATGATCAGCGCGCGGTCGCCATTGGCCTCGGCGGTGCCCTCATAGATCGAAAAGCGCAGTTTCTTCGGCGGTATGCGCACGCCGCCGGACAGAACCGCGTCCAGCTTCAGGCCGCCGGCATCGAGCACGAGGCTTTCTCGCTTGGCTTCCTTGCCGACGGTGATGCGCTTGGTGGCGCCGGCGCGGCCATAGGAAGCGTGGACCAGGTAACTGCCGGGCTCGAGCTGGAAGACGGCGCTGCCGCCATGGGAGGAGGCGACCATCGGCAATTTGCCGTTCACCGCTTCGGGCTTGAAGACACGCCAGACGAGTCCACGGGTGATGTCGGTGCCCTTGTCGGTCAACTGGGCCGAGAGCGTGATGGCGCCACCGCCGCCAAGCGCCAGCGGGGTCTCGCTCTTCGGCGTTGCATAGCTCGAAATTCCGGGAAGTTTCAGGTCGCCGACGCCGTCCTTTTCCTGCGCGACAGCCATGGAGACCGGCAGCAGGAACAGCGCGGCGCAGAGCCGAACCAGGAAAAGACGCAGTCGCCCCTCAAACATGCCTTGCGTTGAAGCCCATGGCGGTGGCAATTTCAAGGCTTAAGAGTCCGATCCGGGACTCTTCAGCCCGGCGTTTGCGCGCCTTTGCCCGAGCCGCCCGAATTCCCGATGGTGCGCTTCAGCTCAAAACAGAGTGTTTCAGGAGACTTGCGCCCATGGCGTCGCCGATCATCGACTTTCTATTGACCCGAAATTCAGCGCCGATACCCGACCTCAGGGAACCGGCGCCCAGCGACGCCGATATCGCCACGATGATCACCGCCGCCACACGCGTGCCCGACCATGGACGGCTCGAACCCTGGCGCTTCATCCTTTATCGCGGCGAAGCCCGCATCGAGATCGGCAAAAAACTAGCGGCCTTGGCCGAACAGCGCGAGGGGCCGTTGCCGGAAGGCCGTCGCAACCAGGAACTGGCGCGGTTCTCGCGCGCGCCGCTGGTGATCGGTGTCGTATCCATTCCGAGGGAGAACCCAAAAATCCCGCAATGGGAGATGTTCCTGTCCGGAGGCATGGCGGCGATGAACCTGATGATCGCGGCCACTGCGCTGGGCTACGGCACGAACATGATCAGCAACTGGTATTCCGACGTGCCGGAGGGCAGGGCGATTCTCGGACTGGCGCCGCAGGAGCGCGTCGTCGGTTTCGTCCATATCGGCTCCTACGCCGGTCCGGCGCCGGAGCGGCCACGGCCCGATCCGGCCAAGCTCTACACCGATTACGCCGGACCTTGGGCGGGCTGAATGTTCTACGAGCCGTCCAAGGGGCATGGCCTGCCGCACGATCCTTCGAAGGCGATCGTCGCGCCGCGCCCGATCGGCTGGATATCGACGCTGAACCAGGCCGGCGAGTTCAATCTGGCGCCATACTCCTTCTTCAACGCCTTTTCGACGCGACCTTTCATTGTCTGGTTTTCCTCGGAGGGTGAGAAGGACAGCGCCTCGTTTGCCCAGGAAACCGGCGAGTTCGTCGCCAATCTGGTCAGCCGCGATCTTGCGGACAAGATGAACTACACATCCGTCGACGCACCGCGTGGCGTCAACGAGTTCATCTATGCCGATCTCGCCATGGCGCCCTCGCGTCTCGTCAAGCCGCCGCGCGTGGCGGCTGCACCAGCGGCGCTCGAATGCCGGGTGACGGAAGTGTTTCGCCCGAAGGCGCTGGACGGATCACCGACGAGTGCCTTTGTCGTCGCCGGTGAGGTGATCGGCGTTCACATCGACGATGCTTTCCTGAAAGACGGCCTGTTCGACATCACCAAGGCCGGCAATGTCGCGCGTCTCGGTTACATGGATTACGCCAGCGTCGACGAGGTCTTTTCGATGCGGCGGCCACGCTGGGGCAAGGAGTAGCCGTCAGGCGGATATCCCGGCCGCTTTCGCGCGGGCCAGAAGGCGTTCGGCCAGCCGCAGATGCGGACGGTCGAACATCTTGCCGTCGATGCCGACGACGCCCGGATTTCCGGCCGCATCGAAGGCCGCCACGATAGCCGCCGATTGTCTCACCGCCTCGGCAGAGGGCGTGAAGGCGGTGTTGATGACGGGCACCTGATCGGGGTGGATCGCCATTTTGCCGGTGAAACCGTCACGCTCGGCGTCGGCACATTCCGCGGCGAAGGCCGCCATGTCGCGAAAGCCGGGAAATACGGTGTCGATCGCGGCGACTTCCGCGGCTCCGGCCGCGAGAATGGTCGTCAGGCGGGCGTGACGGAAGAGATCGGTGTAGCGGCCGTGCTCGTCGCGGGCAGAGCGTGCGCCGATCGCCGCCGACAGATCTTCCGCACCCCAGGTGAGACCGGCGAGCCGTGCGCTTGTCCCTGCATAGGTGGCGGCTGCGAGCACGCCCGCCGGAGTTTCGGTGATGATCGGCAGGATTTTTATCGACCCGTCGGGCAGGCCGTTTTCGGCTTCCCAAACCCTGAGCTTGGCCGCGAGCTGCTGCACATCCTGGCCGCTGTTCGATTTAGGCAGCATGATGCCGTCCGGCCTTGCCGGAACGAGCTTGGCAAGATCATCGTCCGTCATTCCGGTCGAGAGGTCGTTGACCCTGATATAAAGCGCCGAGTTGGTTTGCCCCCTGCGTTCGAGGATAAAGCGCGCCGCGATCTCGCGCGCCCGCGCCTTGTTCTGCGGCGCCACGGAGTCCTCGAGATCGACGATGACCACGTCGGCGCCGGCGCCAAATCCCTTCTCCAGCTTCCGTTCGGAATCGCCTGGAACGAACAGCAGCGAGCGCATCAGTCTGCCTTCTTCAGCATCATCGCTTGCCTGATGCATTTCGCGACCAGATCGCCATGCTGGTTGTAGGCGCGGTGCTCGAATTCGACAATGCCGCGATCGGGCTTCGACCTGGATTCGCGCACCGAGACGACAGATGTTTCGACGCGGATGGTGTCGCCGTGGAAGACCGGGTGAGGAAACACGGTTTCCTTCATGCCCAGATTGGCGACCGTCGTGCCGACGGTGATGTCGTTGACCGAAATGCCGATCATCAGGCCGAGCGTGAACAGCGAGTTGACCAGCGGCTTGCCCCATTCGCTCCTGGCGGCGAAGTCGAAGTCGATATGCAGCGGCTGCGGGTTCAGCGTCATCACCGAAAACAGCATGTTGTCGCTCTCGGTCACAGTCTTGCGCAGCGTGTGCTGGAAGACATGGCCGACGACAAACTCCTCCAGATATAGCCCAGCCATCTTCCGCCTCCTGCGCTGTCTGACGGTTGATAGGCGCTGCTTCAGGCGCTCGCAAGCCAGTTAATGAACATGGTGAACCGTTCGTAAACCATTTCTGCCTACCCTTCTCACGGGGCCGGAAACCTTCCGGCATGGGGCGTAAGCAGACGGGCATGGTGGTTGTTTCGCATTTCCTGAAATGGATCTACACGGCCAGGGTTTCGGAGCGCGCCGCCGCCGCTCATGCGCTGGCCCGAGCCTATGTCAATTGCGAATTGCCGTTCGAGGATCGCTGCGCCGCCGAGGCCGCGCTGACGCTGCTGCTCGACGACGCCTCGTCGAAAGTGCGGCTGGCGATGGCGGAAGCGTTCTCGATGAGCCATCACGCACCGTTGCAGATCATCAGTGCGCTTGCCGCCGACCAGCCGGAGGTCGCCGGGGTCGTGCTGGCGCGCTCGCCGCTGCTCACCGACGCCGACCTGATCAACCGCGTGGCGGCGAGCCAGAAGGCAACGCAGAAGCTGATCGCCGACCGGCCTTCCGTCTCGATGGCGCTTTCGGCGGCCATCGCCGAGGTCGGCGAGGCGGAGGCCTGCGCCGTGCTTTTGGCCAATAGCGGCGCCGACATCGCGTCACTCAGCTTCAGGCGCATGGCGCAACGCCACGGGCATCTGCCTCTGGTGCGCGAGGCGCTGATATCGGATATCAGGCTGCCTGCCGATTGCCGGCATATGCTGCTCGTCAAGCTCGGCGAGACATTGAAGACATCGCCGCTGGTCATGGCATTGATGGGAGCCGCGCGTGCCGACCGGGTCATGCGCGATGCTTGCGTCAAGGCCTCGGTGACGCTGATCGAGGGCACGCGCCAAGAAGAGCACGCGGCGCTGATCGAGCATCTCAGGCTGCGCGGCGATCTGACCGCGAGCTTCCTGATCCGCACCATCGCGCACGGCAAGGTCGATTTCTTCGGCTCGGCGCTGGTGGCGCTTAGCCAGCAGTCCGAACCACGGGTGAGGGCGCTGCTGGCCGGCGGGCACGACGTGGCCCTGCAGGCGCTGTTCCGTAGTGCCGGCATGGCTGCCGCCACGCATGCCGTCATCCTGCGCGCCCTGAAGATCTGGCGCGAGGTCGCCAACGGCAAGCGCGTCGCCGGCGTGCAGGAAGTCAGTTGGCTGATGCTCAAGGAATTGGGCGGGCAATCCGCCGAAGGCGATCTTGCCGCATTGATCAAATCGATCCACCTAGACGCCCTGCGTGAGAACGCACGCGGCCATGCACTGGCGATCGCCGCTGCCTAGGTTTTCTCCCTTGCGAAGAAATCCGGGAAATCTTCCATCGCCGCGGCGATGATGCGCAGGGACGCCGCGATCTGCAGCATGTCGCCGGTGGCGTTTCGCTGGGCGATGCCTGCCGCATACTGCCGGGCGACGGCAATGGTCGCTGTTTGCGGATCCCCAGGGGCTCGGAAAAGCAGCTCGCGCGCCAGTCCCCTCAGGAAGGTGGCGATTGAAAGCGTCGTTTCCGATGGGAGGGAATGGTTTTGGCTGGCCGTGCGCAGCCGCAGGATTTCCAGGCCGACCGTGACGGAAGCGACGCCGCCGCCCAGCACCGCCTCGCCCTTCCTGCCGGAATTCTGCACCAGCGGCATCAACTGATTGACCCGGTCGTAAGCGAGGCTCTCGAAGGCTGAGCGCCTCGGCACGCGCTCATGCAGGCAAAGCCGCGCCAGATCCTCCCGCATGGCCCGCACGATGCGGTCGGCCGCGAGCCATGGATCGGCCGGCAATACGACGATGAAGACGCCGATGGCCAAGAGGATGCCGACCAGGATCGATGCCGAGCCGGCGAAGAAGGGGCCGGGATCATAGGTCATCGCCTGATGTGGGCTGAGGAAGGCCAGGAAGTTGATGGCGAAGGCCGTCGCCACGCCGACATGGCGCGGATTGGCCATGGCGAGTGCCGCCGGCACCATGATGGGCACGACGAACAGCATGAACCAGCCGAAGCCGGGCAGAGCAGGGAGCGCAACCTGCCCGACGAGAAAGGCAAAAGGCAAAGCGAGCAGCGTTCCCTTGAAGAATCCCCAGGATACTTGCACGGGGTCGGGGCGAGCGGCAAACAGGCTCGACACGACGGCAACGAGGATGACGGTGCCGGCCGCCTCCGACCACTTCGTCGTCAGCCAGAAAGCCGCCACCAGCAGCGTGGCAACGGCCGCGCGGATGGCGTTGCGCGCAGCACCGGGATAGTCGCGATGCACCACCAGGGCCGGCTGCTGGCTGCCGGGACCTGGACGGCGCGTGACCGGCGCGCGCAAGGCATCGAGGCCACGCAGCACCTGTTTCAGCGCCTCGGCGAAATCGGCCGCTATGGTAAGGCGGGTAATGGTGCCGACCCTGTCCTCACCCGGCTCGATCGAGGCGTCGGGCATTTGCCTGGCCCTGATCGAGATCGCGTCGAGCCGCGCCACCCAGGATGAGGTATCGTCCAGCGCTCCCGGCTTGGCTGCCAGTTCGCTGACAAGGGCCTGCAGTTCCGAGCGCACCGGGATGAGGGCGGCGTTTTTGGGAGCGGCATGCGAATAGAGCGCGCGCGCCGCCGAAAGTGCCGAAAGCAGTTGTCCGATGGTGCGCCGCACCGGATGCGCGCGCGGCGCGAAGCTCGGCGCTTCGAGCCTGGCATAGGCGCGCATCTCGCCAAGCGTCTGGGTATCGGCGACAAGCTTCCGGTGCAGGCCGATCAGCGTTGCCCGGTCGCCGCCTGAAAACGCACCGCCGGCATAGGTGGCGAGGTCGAGAATGCAGCGTTTCAGCCGCGAGACGATGGCGTCGCTGGCCAGTTTTGGCAGGATCAGTCGGCTGGTCAGGCCGGCGCAGACGATGCCGAGCACGATCTCGGCACAACGCGCGACCGCGAGGTCTACGACCAGATGCGGTTGTCCGAAAGCGGGCAGGCCGATGATCATTGCGGTGTAGCCTGCAAGAGCCGCGCCGTAGGCTTCGGGATTGCGCAGCAGCGACGAGACGAAGGTGCAAATGCCAATCCAGACAGCAAGCACCGTCACCAGAATCCAGGGGCCGGTGCCGAATGCCGTGGTGATGCCAATTGCCGCGACACCGCCGGCCAGCGTGCCGAGCAGGCGGTAGAAGCCTTTCGCCAGGACCATACCGGCAACCGGCTGGGCGACGATGAACACCGTCATCATCGCCCATTGCGGATGGTCGAGCTTCAGCGCGTAAGCGGCCAGCAATGCGATCATGCCGGCCAAAACGGTGCGCAGCGCGAAAATCCAGTCCGAGCGTGTCGGTTGCGTCAGCCCGGCCAGGCTCGTCTCGAAATAGGTTTTCAGCCGCGCCCAGGTCACATGCTGGTCTCCATGTCAGGAACGCAAGCTAAACGCGCCAGCGGCTAGATATCCAGCACTTCCGTCTCGGCGAATTCGGCGCGTTCCTGGATGAAGCGGAAGCGGGCTTCGGGTTTGGTGCCCATCAGCTCGTCGACCCTGTCCTTGGTGGCGGAATCGACTTCGTTCACATCGACCCTGAGCAAGGTGCGCTTCCTTGGATCCATGGTGGTTTCCTTGAGCTGCGCGGCCATCATTTCGCCCAGGCCCTTGAAGCGGCCAAGCTCGACCTTGCCGCGCCCCGTGAATTCGGTGCGCAGAAGCTCGTCCTTGTGGGCGTCGTCGCGGGCATAGGCGACCTTGCCGCCTTGCCTGATCGAGTAAAGCGGCGGCACCGCCAGATAGAGATGGCCGCCGCGCACCAGCGCCGGCATCTCCTGGTAGAAGAAGGTGATCAGCAGCGAAGCGATGTGTGCGCCGTCGACGTCGGCGTCGGTCATGATGATGACGCGGTCGTAGCGCAAATCCTCGTCACGGTATTTTGACCGCGTGCCGCAGCCGAGCGCCTGGATCAAGTCCGATATCTGCTGGTTGGCGGCCAGCTTGTCATTGCCGGCGCTGGCGACGTTGAGGATTTTTCCGCGCAGCGGCAAGACGGCCTGGCTGGCACGATCGCGCGCCTGCTTGGCCGAGCCGCCGGCGGAATCGCCTTCGACGATGAAGAGTTCGGCACCCGCCGCCGCGTTCTGCGTGCAGTCGGCGAGCTTGCCCGGCAAGCGCAGCTTGCGCACCGCGCTCTTGCGCGACACTTCCTTTTCCTGGCGGCGGCGCACCCGTTCGTCGGCGCGCGCGATCACCCAGTCGAGCAGCTTCGAGGCTTCCTGCGGATTATCGGCCAGCCAATGGTCGAACGGGTCGCGGATCGCGGTCTCGACGATGCGTATCGCTTCGATCGTCGCCAGCCTGTCCTTGGTCTGGCCGACGAATTCCGGCTCGCGGATGAACACCGACAGCATGCCGGCGGCCGAGATCATGACGTCTTCCGAGGTGACGATCGAGGCGCGCTTGTTGCCGACGAGGTCGGCATAGGCGCGCAGGCCGCGCGTCAGCACGTTTCGGAAGCCGGCTTCGTGGGTGCCGCCTTCACCGGTCGGGATGGTGTTGCAGTAGGAATTGATGAAGCCGTCGCCACCGAACCAGGTCACCGCCCATTCGAGCGAGCCATGGCCGCCTTGCTTGTCGCTCTTGCCGGCGAAGATTTCGCGCGTCACCTGGAATTCATCGCCGAGCGACGCCTTCAGATAATCCTTGAGGCCGCCTGGGAAATGGAATTCCGCCTTGGCCGGTGTCTGATCCTTTTCCTTGATGAGGGAGGGATCGCAGGTCCAGCGGATCTCGACGCCGCCAAACAGGTAAGCCTTCGAACGCGTCATGCGGTAGAGACGCGCCGGCTCGAAGGCGGCGCCCTTGCCGAAAATCTGCTCGTCGGGGTGGAAGCGGATTTTTGTGCCGCGCCGGTTGTGGACTTCGCCGAGCTGCTCCAGTCCGGTCACCGGGACGCCGCGCGAAAAGCGCTGGCGATAAAGCTGGCGCCCACGTGCCACCTCGACCTCGAGATGATCCGACAGGGCGTTGACGACGGAGACGCCAACGCCGTGCAGGCCGCCGGATGTTTCGTAGACCTTGGAGTCGAACTTGCCGCCCGAATGCAGCGTCGTCATGATGACTTCGAGCGCCGGCTTCTTGAATTTTGGGTGCATGTCGACCGGAATGCCGCGGCCATTGTCGGTAACCGTGAGATGGCCGTCGGCGGAGAGTTCGACATCGATGAAGGTGGCGTGGCCGGCAACCGCTTCGTCCATCGAATTGTCGATGACCTCGGCGAACAGATGGTGCATCGCCTTGTCGTCGGTGCCGCCAATATACATGCCTGGCCGGCGGCGCACCGGCTCAAGGCCCTCAAGCACCTCGATGTCGGCGGCGCTGTAGCCCTCGCTGCCATCCTTGGTTGCGGCTGGACGCCTGGCGGCCGCCTGTACCAGCGGATCCGCCGGGCGCGCCGGCGTGCGAACCGGCTGCGGCTGTTTTTCCAGATTGCCGAAAAGATCGTTGTTGTCGTCCATGCCTGCCATAGAGTCCAAGCTGCGAATCACCCCGTCGATACTGCCACGCTTTTCAGCGCCAAGCGACGGAGGTTCCTGTTACGTTCGGGGATTTAACTGCTCTTACCCTAAAACCATTCGATAACCAAGCGGGCGGAAATAGGTCAAATGCCGCCGTGCAATATTCCTGATTCTTTAACAATGCCGCCTAGCGTGAGCCCAACATAACAAGAAACGACGGGCATCAGGGGTTTTCGGCGTGAGGGGCAAGGCCATAACGATGATCGGCATCGCCGCCGTTTTCGGCGCGATCTCGATCTTTGCCGCGGATTTCTGGGTCAAGAGCCAAGCGAAGGCCGATGCCCAGGAGAAAACGGCCTCGATCGCCGCTCCGGCCGCGCCCAGGATCGAGTTCAAGACCATCGTGGTGGCGAACGCGCCGTTGCGCTACGGCATGGAGCTCGACCGCGCCAAGCTCAGCGAAATCCCGTGGCCGCAGGATTCCCTTCCGCAGGGCGCCTTTGCCACCATCGATGGATTGCTCGGCGAAGGCGGTCGGGTCGCGCTGTCGCCGATCGAGATCAACGAGCCGGTGCTGCTCACCAAGCTGTCGGGACCGAACGGCCGCGCAACGCTGTCCAACATGCTGACGCCCGGAATGCGGGCGGTCACCATCCGCACCGACGAGATCGCCGGCGTCGGTGGCTTCGTGACGCCGGGCGACCGGGTCGATGTCGTGCTGACGCGCGATGCCGGCGAAATCCAGGAAGTCGCCAAGAACGCGCAAGGGGCTGCCGGTTCGACCATCACCTCGGAGATCGTCGTTGCCGACGCCAAGGTGCTCAGCGTCGGGCAGGGCGCCGACGAGCGCCAGACGACGCCGCAGGTGGCCAATTCCGTGACCCTCGAGGTGACGAGCGACGGCGCGCAGAAAGTGGCGCTTGCCCGCACCGTCGGAACGCTGTCGCTGTCGCTTCGCTCCGCCAGCGAAGGCGGCGATGGCAAGAACGGCGTCACCACCATCTCTTCCTTCGGCGGATCCGTCGCTTCCAAGACGCAGGCCGTGGCCGGCTCCTTGTTCGATGCCATAGCGAAGGAGCCGGAGAAGCCGAAATTCAAGACGATCATCGTGACGCGCGGCACGCAGGCCGAGGAATATCAGGTTCCAACGCGGGACCAGAAGTAAAGACCGGTGGGGACCGGGCGGGACGGGACAATGTTGATGCGTACCCTATATCGAATGACGGCTCGGTCGCGCTTGGTGCGCGCCCTGGCGATGGCGTTTACCCTGGCTGCGAGCGGCGTGCTTGCCTTGCCCGGAGCGGCGAAGGCGGACAACGACATCGTTTATGTCTCGTCGACCAAGAATGCGTCGATCAAGGTTGCCAAGGGCAAGCCCAAGACGATCATGACGAGCGCGGCCTTCTACCAGATCGTCATCGGTGATCCGGAGATCGCCAACGTCAACCCGCTGACCGACAAATCCTTCTATGTGCTGGGCAACAATCTCGGCACCACCGGCATTGCGCTGTTCGACCAGAACAAGCAGCTCGTCGGCACCGTGGACATCGAGGTGACGCTCGACACCGACCAATTGGCGAACACTATCCGTGCCAGTGTGCCGGACGCCAAGATCAAGGTCGGCTCGGCCAACGGCCGTGTCGTGCTGTCGGGTGAGGCGGATGACGCGGTTGCAGCGGATAAGGCAAGCAAGATCGCCAGCCGCTTTTCCGGCA
This sequence comes from Mesorhizobium sp. CO1-1-11, assembly GCF_020164995.1. Classification (NCBI taxonomy): domain Bacteria; kingdom Pseudomonadati; phylum Pseudomonadota; class Alphaproteobacteria; order Hyphomicrobiales; family Phyllobacteriaceae; genus Mesorhizobium; species Mesorhizobium sp. CO1-1-11. The sequence goes on along the minus strand of NZ_JAIUHE010000009.1, from coordinate 168,202 downwards.
ATGAGGAAGTGATCAACTCGGTCAATATCTCTTCGTCGCAGCAGGTTCAGCTCAATGTCCGGTTCGTCGAGATCAACCGCCAGGCAGGGCAGGACCTGGGCGCGAAATACAGCGCCAATTTCGCCTACGGCTTCGGCGGTCGCGACATTTCACTGGATCCGGGCACGGTCCCAGCGGCGGGGACCGGCGAGATCATCGGCCGACTGCTGTCGAACGGCGTCTCGATCGACATTGCCATTAAGGCGCTGGAAGAGCGCGGCCTTGCCCGTCGGCTGGCTGAGCCGAACCTGATCGCGCGTTCAGGGGAGACAGCGAGCTTCCTGGCCGGCGGCGAATTTCCGATCCCGGTTTCGGAGGACAACGGCAAGATTTCGGTCAGCTACAAGAAATATGGCGTTAGCCTGGATTTCAAGCCGACCGTACTCAAGGACGGGTTGGTCAGCCTCGACATCGCGCCGGAAGTCTCCTCGATCGATGCGTCGGCGTCCTACAATATCGGCAACATTTCCGTGCCCGGCTTCATCGTGCGCCGCGCCAAGACCTCGGTCGACCTGAAGAACGGCCAGAGCTTCATGATCGCCGGGCTTTTGCAGTCCCAGAACGACATTACCACGTCTCGCATTCCCGGCCTTGGCAAGATGCCGGTGCTTGGAGCGCTGTTTTCGTCGAAATCCTATCAGCGGCGCGAGACCGACCTGGTCATCATCGTCACGCCCTATCTGGTCAAGCCGGTCGATCCGTCGAAGAAAATGGCTGAGCCGACCGATGGCACGCAGCCAGCCAGCAATGTCGACTATTTCCTCAACAACACCGAGGAGGTGAAGGCGCCGGATACGGGCCGCGCGCTGGCGCTGGCCGACGGCAGTGCCGCACGGGCCGCTCCTGCCACCAAAGTCGGTCATTTCCTCGACCTGCCGAAGGACTGAGCCATGCGTCTGATCCTGAGATCGTGCATCGGCCTGCTTCTTGCCGGCCTGGCAAGCGGCTGCACCAGCGACGACTACGTGCGCAGCGAAGGGGTGACGTCCGGCGCCGGCGAGGCGCAGGCCGCCAACACCGTCATGCAGATGGTCGACCCGTGGAAGTACGGCGTCCAGAACACGAGACTTCTCGTGCCTGCCAAGCGTGGCAGTGCCGGACCCGTCACGCCCGATCAGGCGGCCGGTGCCAAGGCAGCGCAAACGACCACCGACAACTGATCCAGACGGCGATCGATCTCACAGGCGGCGAGAATGGCAAACAGCACCAAGAAAATCCTGCTCGTCTCGACAGACCGGGCCTTCGCGCAGGACACGAAGACGGCCTTTGCCGCCTCCGAGATCATCCAGCTCATGACGGTGGAGAAGAACGTTACCGAGCTGCGCGGCGAGGTCCAGGAGGCCGAGTTCGGCGTCGTCATCGTTGACATGGATGCAGCGAAACTCGAGGAGATCGAGTCCCTGCAGCGCGTCATGCGCCGGCTCGAGGGCAAGGCACCGGTGGTCGTGGTCACCCAGGAGTTCAACGCCGCGGCCGTGCGCATCCTGGTGCAGCTCAAGGTCGCCGATTTCCTGGTCAAGCCAATCACCACGGCCGATCTGGTGCGTTCGGTCGTGCGGGCTCTGCAGGGGCCCGGGCGCGAGGAAAACACCGAGTCGCAGATCTATACCTTCATGCCCGCCGCCGGCGGCGTCGGCACCACGACACTGGCACTGCAGACCGCGTTCCAGCTGCATCATTCGGTGACGCGCGGCGCCTCGACCTGCGTGGTCGACCTCAATTTCCAGCAAGGTGCCTGCGCCGAATATCTCGATCTCGAGCCGCGTTTCGACATCACCGAAATCGAGAACCAGCCTGAGCGCCTCGACCGGCAACTGCTCGATGTGATGCTGTCCAAGCACGCCAGCGGACTGTGTGTGCTGGCGGCGCCGACGCATCCGGCCGAAATGCGCTCATTCAAGACCGATGTCGTGGTGCGCATGCTGGACCTCGTTTCGGCCTATTTCGACAATGTCGTCATCGACATGCCGCGCACCTGGTTTCCGTGGACGGAAACGGTACTGCTCGGTTCCAACAAGCTTTACATCGTTGCCGAAATGACGGTGCCGTGCCTGCGCCATACGCAGCGGCTGATCCAGGCCGTCTACGAGACCGCCGGCAAGGAAGTGAAGCCGAACGTGATCGTCAACCGTTTCGAGCAGAAGATGTTCGACAACGGCATCAAGCAGGCGGACGTCCAGGAAATCCTTGGCGAGCATTTTGTCGGCGGGATCGCCAACAACTACCGGCTGGTGCGCGAGGCGGTCGACCGCGGCGTGCCGCTGCACGAGATCGATCCCAATGCCAATGTCGTCAACGACCTGAAGAAGATCATCCTTCCGGAAGAGGCGGTGGCAACCGCGGGCAAGTCGAAGTCGCTGTTCGGCTTCGGCAGGGGCCTCTTGAAAAGGAAAGCTGGATGACCAGCCGTTTTTCCACCCTGCAGAATCGTGACGCGCGTCCGCGCCCGGCTGAATCGACGCCGGTCGCGCATCATGCAGTCGTCATCCCGACCAGCCGGAAGGCTTTGCCGGCGAAGGCGGAGGCGGCGCCGGCAAAGAATGCCAACAAGGTGCTCGATGCCCGCGTGCGCATCCACCGGATGCTGCTCGAGGAGATCAATCTCGTCGCGCTGGAGCGCTTGCCCAAGGAGGAGATGCGCCGGCAAGTGCATGATTTCGTATCGGAAAAGACCCGCCAGGAGCGGATGGCGATCAACACCGCCGAACTCGACGCGCTGGTTGACGACATCGTCGACGAGATGGTCGGCCTCGGCCCGCTCGAGCCGCTGCTCAAGGATCCCGATATCAACGATATCCTGATCAACGGCCATCAGAACTGCTTCGTCGAAAAGAAGGGCAAGCTGCAGCAGGTCCATATCCCGTTCAAGGACGAGGCGCATCTGCTCAGAATCGTCAACAAGATCGTGGCCGCCGTCGGCCGCCGCGTCGATGAATCGCAACCGATGGTCGACGCTCGCATGCTGGACGGCTCGCGGTTCAACGCAGCCATCCGCCCGGTGGCCGTCGACGGCCCGCTGGTGTCGATCCGCAAGTTCTCCAAGAACAAGCTTGGCCTGCACAGGCTCGTCGAATTCGGCGCCATCACACAGAACATGGCCGAAGTGCTGGCCGCGGCCGTCCACGCCCGCAAGACGACGATCATTTCGGGCGGCACCGGCACAGGCAAGACGACGATGCTCAACGCGCTGTCGGCGTTCATTCCCGAAGACGAGCGACTGATCACCATCGAGGACGCGGCGGAACTTCAATTGCAGCAGCCGCATGTCGCACGCATGGAGACGCGTCCCGCCAACATCGAAGGCCATGGCGAGCTCAAACAGCGCGACCTAGTCAAGAACGCGCTGCGCATGCGTCCCGACCGCGTCATCCTCGGCGAGTGCCGCGGCGAGGAAGCCTTCGACATGCTGCAGGCCATGAACACCGGCCACGAAGGCTCGATGGCGACCATCCACGCCAATACGCCGCGCGACTGCATTTCGCGCCTCGAGCAGATGCTGGGTATGACCGGCATGCCGATGACGGTGCAGTCGATCCGCAGCCAGATCGCCAGCGCCATCGACATCATCGTCCAGCTGACCCGACTTTCCGACGGCAAGCGCAAGGTGACGAGCGTCGCCGAGGTGACCGGCATGGAAGGCGATGTCATCCAGATGCAGGAGATCTTCCGCTTCGTGCGCACCGGCATGGAGGCCGATGGCAAGATCCTTGGCTACTACGAGGCGACCGGCATTCGGCCGCGTTTCCTGGAAGACCTGCGCGCCATGGGCATCGACTTTCCCGGACGTTATTTCGAACCCGGCCGGCCGCAGGAGTAGCCGGCGTGTTCGACGGGTTCAGCGCGATATACGTCGTCTATGCCGGAGCCGCACTGACCGGCATCATGGTGGCCGAGGCGATCTACCTGCTCTATGCCGGACGCAGCGACAAGCGCACCGCAATCAACCGGCGCATGAAACTGCAGGAAAACAAGATCAGCCAGGAGCAGGTGCTGATCCAGCTGCGCAAGGAGCGCGGTCTCGACGCGGGAACGTCGCTGTTTTCTCCCGACCGGTTCCGTGCCCTGCGCACGCAGTCGGGCATGGTGATGCCGCTTTCGAAATTCCTGACGATCACCTGCGGTGTGGCGACGGCCGTTGCCCTGGCCGCGATCTGGCGCGGGCTGCCGCTGCTGATGGGGCTCATCCTGTTCGTCGTGCTGGTGCCGTTGCTGCCGGTCATGGCGATGCGCTCCATGCGCAAGCGCCGGCTGAAGCGTTTCGGCATGCAACTGCCGGAAGCGCTGGAGCTGATCACGCGCGGCCTCAAGGCCGGTCATCCGGTGCCGGTGGCCATCGCCATGGTGTCGCGCGAGATGCCCGATCCGATCGGCACGGAATTCGGCGTCATTGCCGACGAAGTCACTTATGGTTCCGACCTGGTCACGGCGCTGAATGCACTGTTCGACCGGGTCGGCCACGAGGATCTGCCGCTGTTCATCACCGCCGTGTCGATCCAGACCAGTTCGGGCGGCAATCTGCGCGAGATCCTTGATGGGTTGTCGACGACGATCCGCGAACGCGGCAAGCTGCGACGCAAGGTGCGCGCCATTTCGACGGAAGGCCGCCTCTCGGCCTACATTTTGACGGCCGTACCGGCGCTGCTGTTCACCGCCATCATGGCCATGATGCCGGGATATTACAGCGACGTCTGGGGCGTGCCGAAGACATGGTACATGATCGGCGGCTCGGTCAGCTGGCTGATGCTGGGCAATCTGATCATGTTCAAAATGTCGAATTTCAAGTTCTGACATGCAAAGCGTCATTGAATTCCTCGCTTCCCTCGCGCCGACCTCGCTGATGCCGGTGGCCGTCCTCCTGCTTGCCGCGGGAGCGGCCGCTGTCGCCTGGCCGATGCTGGTGGCGAAGGGCGACCGCAACGACGTCAAGCGCCGGCTCAAGGTCGACCAGGGTCCCGTGGCCGCCAGGCCCGAACCTGTGCAGAAGAAGAATAGCGGCGTCGTGCGCGAGCAAGCGGTGAAGAGGGCGCAGGAATTCTATGCCAAGAGCGACCCGGAAAATGTCGCTCGGCTGCGCCTGAAGCTCATCCAGGCGGGCTACATGGAGCCGCGCGCCGTCGGCATGTTCTTCCTCATCCGGTTCACGGCAATGATCGGCACGACGTTCGCGGTCTTCGTGCTCAACCGGTGGATGGCCAGTCCCGACGCGACCATGACCAGCCGGTGGACCTTCATCATCCTGTCGGGGGCCGCAGGCTATTTTTTGCCGGGCCTGGTGCTGACCCAGAAGGTGCGCGAGAAGATGCGCGAATACCGCAACGGCTTCCCCGATTTCATGGATCTGATGATCGTCTGTTCGGACGCCGGCATGAGCATGGAAGCCGGCGTCGAGCGCGTTTCGAAAGAACTCGCCAAGAGCTATCCGTCGCTCAGCCAGAACCTGCAGCTCGTGTGCTTGGAACTTCGGGCGGGACGCAGCCTTGACGACGCGCTGAAGGCGCTCGCCGATCGCCTCAGCCTGGACGAGGTACGCTCCTTCGCCACGCTCCTGCAGCAGTCGAAGGAACTCGGCACCAGCCTGTCGGGCGCGCTCAGGGTGTTTTCAGACGAAATGCGCCACAAGCGCATGTCGCTGGCCGAGGAGAAGGCCCATGCCTTGCCGGCCAAGATGTCCGTGCCGGTCGTGGTCTGCATCTTGCCGGTGGTGCTGATGATCGCGGTCATTCCTATCATCGTCAAAATGACGGCCCATTAGCTCTACTTTGGAGTGAGATGGCACGCCCGGTGGTTAATGATTGCTATTCCGGAAACTGAAAGTTAGCTGCATTTCGGCACCGAAGCTTAATCGCTCTTCTGTAGTCTCTTTCCCGAAGAACGACCCGGCAAATCGGGCGACGGGGCAGGGCATGCGTCAGATAAAATTTGCGGCGATGGCCATGATGGCAGCCGTCCTAATGATCAGCGGGTGTACGACGAACAATAACGTCGACACGACCAAGACCACTGCGATCAAGCCTGCAGGGAAGGATGTCGCCACATCCGACCTGGCGGAAGGCAAGGCACAGTTTCGCGATGCCAATTATGGTCTTGCCGAAGCGCATTTCCGCAAGGCCGTCGAGCTGAAGGCCGACAATGCCGAGGCCTGGATGGGGCTTGCGGCTTCCTATGACGAACTTGGCCGCTTCGACTTCGCCGACCGCGCCTACGGCCAGCTCCTGAAGGTTGCCGGCCGCAAGCCGCAGATCGTCAACAATATGGGTTATTCGCAGTTGTTGCGCGGCAACAAGAAGAAGGCCCGGGCGCTGCTGCTCGAGGCGAAGGCCGGCATGAACGATCCCACCGTTGTCGACGCCAACCTCGCCTTGCTGAACAAGGGCTGATGCCGGTTGATGGTCGCCCCGTCAAGGGGTGCGATTTTGGTACAGGTGGCATCGACGCTTTGTAAACCCTATCCGCAGCTTGGGTCGAGAGATCGCCCGAAAACCATGTCCGAGGGCTGCCGCTGACCTAGAATGCGGCGCAACCGCCGACGCTCGAGAGGCCTCCGCCTGATATGCTGGATTTCAGTTCGCTCCTGCTCGCAGCCGCGCTGTCGGGTACCTGTCTAGCCGCTACCATGGTTGCGATCTGGCTCACGGCGCCGCGGGCGGGCTTCGTGCTGACAGTGGCGTGCGGCATTATCGTGCTCGTCGCGCATGTGATCCTGTTCTGGCGCTATACCAGGGAGCCCGATCCGCTGCTTTGCCAGATCGCGCTGGCGCTACTCAGCCTGGGTTTTCTCATCATCTGCATTTCGGCCATGCAGTATCTCGGCGTGCGCGAGCACAGGCGTGCAATCGCGCCGACATTTGCCGCCATGGCTGTCTGCGCGGCCGTGACTTTCATGGGCCTTGACGGGGTCGGCTTCGTGATCACCTACGCGACGGTTACCGCGCTGCTCTCGACGATCGGGGCCATGTTCTGGATCAATGGCAGTCACGATCGCCGTATTCTCCTGGTGGTATCGGTCCTGAGCGGCACCTGTGCGCTGTCGTTTGCCCTTTGCGGCGTGGTTCTGATGGCCAAAGGCCAGTGGACGCTCGGCGTCGCGCCCGACAATTGGGCCGAACGCCTTAACTCGGTCGTGGCGGTGGCCTGTATGACCGGCCTTGGCGCGCTGACGCTTTCGCTCCACCATCTGCAGGCGCAGATCGAGCTCAAGGCCGAGACCATGACCGATCCGTTGACCGGACTGATGAACCGTCGGGGTCTGGCGTCGCTTTATGGCGAGCGCACCTTCGGCCCGTTCATGGCGATCGTCATGTTCGATCTCGATCATTTCAAGCGGACGAACGACATCTATGGACACCCGGTCGGGGACCAGGTCCTGTGCCGCTTCGCCGCCGTCATCAGGAGATATGCCAGAACCGGAGTCGACGCCTTTCGCCTGGGCGGCGAGGAGTTCGCAATCGTCATGTCGCGCGTGACGGAAGAGCGGGCCTATGACCTCGCCAGCAAGATCGGCGTCGCTTTCGGCACGGAAGTCGTGCCCACCGCGCTCGGGCCCTTGCGCAGCACGGTCAGCGGCGGGATTGGCTTCGGCGAGGCCGACGGCAGCACCCTCGACGAGGTGCTGGCCAGGGCCGACGCCATGCTCTATGCCGCCAAGCGTGCGGGGCGAAATTGCGTCATCGGCCGCAAAAGGACGGGCAAGGCCGACGCGGCCGAGCCGGCCTTGCGTTCCGCGTAGCTATTCGGCCGCGCCGAGGTAATCCGACAGCGGCGGGCAGGAGCAGACCAGATTACGGTCGCCGGCGACATTGTCGATGCGCGACACTGGCGGCCAGTACTTCGTCGCCGTGTCGGCATCGCCGGCGGGATAGGCCGCCTCTAGACGCGAATACGGATGGGTCCATTGACCGGCCAGCGCCTCGGCCGATGTGTGCGGTGCGTTGACCAGCGGATTGTCGGCCAAGGGCCATTCGCCTTTGGCCACTTTCGCCGCTTCGCCGGCAATAGCGATCATGGCCTCGCAGAAGCGATCCAACTCGCGCTTGGGTTCGGACTCGGTCGGCTCCACCATCAGCGTGCCGGCGACCGGAAACGACATCGTCGGCGCGTGGAAACCATAATCGATCAGGCGCTTGGCGATGTCCTCGACACTGATGCCGGCGCTCTCCTTGAGCACGCGGGTGTCGAGGATGCATTCGTGGGCGACGCGATCGCTCCTGCCCTTGTAAAGCAGCGGGAAATGCGGGGCGAGCCGCGTCGCCACATAGTTGGCCGAAACGATCGCTGTCTCGGTCGCCTGCTTCAGGCCGGAAGCGCCCATCATGCGGATGTACATCCAGGTGATCGGCAGGATGGAAGCGCTGCCGAAGGGAGCGGCGGCCACGGCATGAGCCGAGCCTTCGCTGACATGGCCGGGCAGATAGGGCTTCAGATGCGCCCTGACACCGATCGGACCGACACCCGGGCCACCGCCGCCATGCGGGATGCAGAAGGTCTTGTGCAGGTTCATGTGACAGACGTCGGCGCCGATGTCGCCTGGCCGAGCAAGGCCGACCAGCGCGTTGAGGTTGGCGCCATCGAAATAGACCTGGCCGCCATGCTCGTGGATGAGGGCGCAGAGGTGGCGGGCGCCTTCCTCGTAGACGCCATGGGTGGAGGGATAGGTGAACATCAGCGCCGCGAGATTCTTGGAATGCTCGTTGGCCTTGGCGCGCATATCGTCCATGTCGATGTTGCCGTCTTCCAGGCAGCGCACGACGACGACGCTCATGCCGGCCATCGCGGCACTCGCCGGATTGGTGCCATGCGCGGAAGACGGGATCAGGCAGACGGTACGATGGCCCTCGCCGCGCGAACGGTGATAGGCGCGAATGGCGAGCAGCCCGGCATATTCGCCCTGGCTGCCGGCATTGGGCTGCAAGGTCACGGCGTCGAAGCCGGTGATCTCCGACAGCCAGCCTTCCAGTTCGCCGATCATGGCGCGGTAGCCGGCCGAATGGCTTGCCGGCGCGAAGGGATGCAAATTGGCGATGCTTGGCCAACTCACCGGCATCATTTCCGCCGCGGCGTTGAGCTTCATGGTGCAGGAGCCCAGCGGGATCATGGCGCGGTCGAGCGCCAGGTCCTTGTCGGCCAGCCGGCGCAGAAAGCGCATCATCTCGGTTTCCGACTTGTTCTCGTGAAAGACCGGCTGGGTCAAAAACTCCTTGCCACGTGGCTTGCCGGGCACCGTGCTGCCGGCGGAAGCGACAGCCTTGGCATCGAACAAGGCCGCGATCGCGTCGAGATCGGCGTCGGTCGAGGTCTCGTCAAAACTGATGCCGACATGGTCGGCATCGAGCACACGCAGCAGCCGGCCGGTCTTTTCGGCGGCCACCGCGATCTGGGCCGCCTTGCCGTTGGTCTCCACCGTCACCGTGTCGAAGCGGCTGGAGCCGAGCACCGATACGCCCGCCGCCTCGAGGCCGCTTGCCAGGCGGTTGGCCAGCGCGTGTATGCGCCCGGCGATCGCCTGCAGGCCCACCGGGCCGTGCCAGATGGCGTAGGCGGTGGCCATATTGGCAAGCAGGGCCTGTGCGGTGCAGATGTTGGAAGTCGCCTTGTCGCGGCGGATATGCTGCTCGCGCGTCTGCAAGGCGAGGCGGTAGCCGGGACGGCCCTTGCTGTCGGTCGACTGACCGACCAGGCGGCCGGGCATCAGCCGCGTCAGCTTGTCGGAGACCGCGCAATAGGCCGCATGCGGGCCGCCAAAGCCCATCGGCACGCCAAAGCGCTGCATCGGGCCGACCGCGATGTCGGCGCCGAGTTTCGCCGGCGCGTCGGTCAGCGCCAGACCAAGCGGGTCGGCGATGAAGACGACAATGGCGCCGGTGGCGCGCGCTTTTTCGATCGCCGCCTTGTGGTCGCCATAGACGCCAAAGGTGTCAGGCCAGGAGACGAGCAGGGCGGCGGTGTTGTCGTCGATCGTCGCGCCGTCGATCTCGATGCCGAGCGGCTCGGCGCGAGTGCGCACGACGTCCAGCGTCTGCGGGTGCGGCGTGCCCGCAAGCGCCACCTTGGTGCGCTTGTCGCGGTGGTGGCGCAGCGCAATGCCGACCGCTTCGGCGACGGCGGTCGCCTCGTCGAGCAGTGAAGCCGATGCCACCGGCAGGCCGGTCAGTTCGGTGACCAGCGTCTGGAAGTTGAACAGCATTTCGAGCCGGCCCTGGCTGATCTCGGCCTGATAGGGCGTGTAGGCGGTGTACCAGGCCGGATTCTCGAACAGATTGCGCTGGATGACCGGCGGCACGTGGACGCCGTGGTAACCGGCGCCGATAAAGCTTTTCAGCACCGTATTCCTCGCCATGGTCACCGACAATTCGGCGAGAGCTTCGGCTTCGCTGGCCGGCGCGGGGAGGTCCAGCGGCTGGTCGAGGCGGATCGATCTCGGCACGGCCTGGCTGATCAGTGTCTCGACCGAGGGAACACCGATGACGGCGAGCATGGCTCTGACGTCGGCAAGGCCGGGTCCAATGTGGCGGGCCGAGAAGGGGTAGGGAGCAGCGGTCATGTCGATAAGTTCCCGATGTCAGGCGATATGGGCTTTGTAGGCGGCCTCATCCATGAGGCTGGCGAGCTGACTTTCGTCGGCGAGCTTCATCTTCCACAGCCATCCGGCCCCGGTTGCCGCCGAGTTGACCAGCGAGGGGTCGGACGACAGCGTGCCATTGGCTTCGGTGATTTCGCCATCGACCGGCGCATAAACGTCCGAGGCTGCCTTGACGGACTCGACCACGACGGCGGTGTCGCCCTTGGCGAGCTTCTTTCCCGTTTCCGGCAGTTCCACGAAGACGAGGTCGCCGAGCTGCTCCTGCGCGTAATCGGTGATGCCGACGGTGGCGATGCCGCCCTCAACGCTGAGCCACTCGTGATCCGATGTGAAATAGGTTGTTGCCATGGAATTCATCCTTTGCGGTAGCGATGAGGGGTGAAGGGCAGAGAACTGACATCGACTGGGATCTTCGTGCCGCGCACGTCGGCGAAAATCCGCGTTCCGGGCTTTGCCAGCGGCGTGGAGACATAACCCATGGCGACCGGATGGCCGGCGGAAGGGCCGAAGCCGCCCGATGTGACATGGCCGGCAGGATTGCCGTCGGCTTCGAACAGCGCGGCACCGGCGCGCACCGGCTGGCGACCCTCCGGTTTCAGCCCGACGCGCTTCTGCGCCGGACCACGTTCCACGGCGGCGCGCAAGGCGTCGGCGCCAATGAAGGTGCCGGAGGCACGGATTTCTTTCGGGATCGCCCACATCAGCGCCGCCGCGGCCGGGTCGGTCTCGGGCGTGATGTCCTGGCCGTGCAGGCAGAGGCCGGCCTCCAGCCGCAGGCTGTCGCGCGCGGCAAGGCCGATCCAAAGCACGCGTTCATCCTCCAGCAGCTTGGTGACAAGGTCACGCGCATCGGCTTCCGGCAGGCCGATCTCGAAACCGTCCTCGCCGGTGTAGCCGGACCGGCTCATGAACCAGTTTTTTCGCGGCTCGACCCCATGCATGAACAGCAGCGAGCCGGTCTCGATGCCGGCGCGGGAGAGTGCAGCCCAGGCTTCGGGGCCCTGGATCGCCAGGAAGACGCGGTCGAGCGGCTCGACCTTTGCCTCGAAATCGGTCGCCAGGGCGCGCAAATGCTTTTCGTCGGCGACGGCATTGCCGGCATTGGCGACCACCATGAACCTGGTGTCGCCGAGCCGGGTGACGATCAGGTCGTCGAGAATGCCGCCTGCTTCGTTCAGGAAAAAGGATAGCTTTGACTGCGAGATTTCGAGCGCGCCGGCGTCCAGCGGGCAGGCGCGGTTCAACAGCGCAACCGCTTCCGGGCCACTGACCTCGAACAGTTTCATATGCGAGATGTCGAACAACCCCGCATGCTCGCGGGTGTGAAGATGCTCTTTCATGACGCCGGCCGGATAGGTCAGCGGCATCGACCAGCCGGCAAAGGCGCCGAAGCGCGCTCCGGCAGCCGCATGAATATCTTCGAGGGGAAGGTGTTTGTCGTCGTCGCCCGTCATGTCGCCTCCAGAGTCGCACGCAATCGGCCGCTGATGGCGACCAGTCCGTGCCCCTCTGTCTGAAGCCTGAGAGACTCGCGCAGCCGGAACTCTGTCAGCGGCGCTTACACCTTCGGCGCGGGGGCAAGCCCCGACTTTCCAGAGTGTCTTTCCCGTCCACGGTTCTTTTGCCTGAGAGATTTCGGGCGATTTCCCCTTCGGCGGCAGCTCTCGCTGCTCTCTCCCGCAAACAGGTAGGACTCAGAACCCTGAGCCCTCGACGCGCCATCCATAGCCCGTCGACGACACCTTGTCACCTCCCAGCGACATTGTTCTGACAAGTCTTCGCTAACCACGCCGTTTGCCGGTTTTTCAAGACACTCCTGATAAAGCTGACCGATGTGACGCGTTGGGGCGGACGGGGACGACAGATGGGCGAGTTGATCATGAGTGCTCCGGTGGCGGGGCTGACTTCGAAGAACCGCATTGCTTCAGAGGATGTCGTGATGCTGCGCCGCGACGTGTTCGCCGACGGCGTGGTGAGCCGGGGCGAAGCCGAGGCCTTGTTCGCGCTCAACCAGACGGCGCGGGACAAATGCGCGGAATGGGCGCCGTTCTTCGTCGAGGCGGTCACCGACTACATCGTTCATCAGGAAAAGCCCTTGGGCTACATTTCGGGGGAGAATGCCGACTGGCTGGTCCGCACGATTTCGCGCGACGGCATGGTCGACAGCCGGACCGAACTCGAATTGCTGGTCCATGTGCTGGAAGAGGCGAAATCCTCGCCGAGCCGGCTTTGCGTCTACGCGCTGGAGCAGGTCGCCCACGCCGTCGTCGACGGTAAGGGACCGCTGATGCTCGGCGGCGCGCTGGTGCCCGGACTGATCGCCGGGGCCGAAGTCGAGCTTTTGCGCCGCATCCTCCATGCCCATGGTGGCGACGGCAACATCGCCATCACCCAGGCCGAGGCCGAGGTGCTGTTCAGGATCAACGAGCGGACCGCCCAGGCCAATAACGATCCGTCGTGGAACGACCTGTTCGTCAAGGCGATCGCCAATTTCGTCATGTGCTCGGCCGGTTATGAGGCGCCCACCCGCGAGGTGGCGCTGCGCCAGGAAACTTTCCTCGATCATACCGATCCGGAAATCGGCGGCTTCTTCAGCCGCATGGTCTCCGGCGGTCTTGCCGGTGTCATCGAGGCCTACCGCTCTCCTGACGACATAGAGACCGAATGGGAGGCCAAGAACAGGGCCGCCGAGGCGCTGGCCCGCCGTGCCGAGACGATCGATGCCTGTGAGGCAAAGTGGCTGGTCGGACATATCGGGGTGAACCGGCCTCTTTACGAGAATGAGCGTGCGCTGCTGACCCTGATCAAGCATGCCTCGCCGGAAATTCATCCGGCGCTGAAGCCGTTGCTCGACAAGGTTGCCTAAGCCCCGCCGTCCGCTGCTATCGTTTTGCAAAGAATGATATTGGAATGGCCTTCGGGCCATCCCGAGAATTCGGCCATACGCTCGAAGCCAGCCTTTTCATAGAGATCTGGTGCCTGGAAGTCGTGGCTGGAGACCCAGATTTTCCTGACACCGCGATCGGCGGCCTCCGCGACAAAGGCGTCGAGCAACTGCCTTGCGTAGCCGCGACCTCGGTGAGCCTCGTCTATCCACATCAAGGTCAGTTCGGACGTGCCCGCCCAGGAATAGCCGGCGGCTACTCCGACCGCGTGTCCCGCGCCATCGCGGATGACAAAGGTCAGCCCTCGGTCATCGTCGCGGTCGATCATACGTCGGTTATCGCGGTTGAGACGATCCTCGAGCGAACTCAATTCCATGGGGGACAAGTCGTGCTCGGCCCGTATGCGAGGGACCGTCAAATCCCGCCATACCAGTCATAGCCGTTGTCTTCCCAATAGCCGCCCCGGCCGCCGCCGATAGTGGCGAAGCCATCGACCAGTTCGATCTTGTAGAGATATTTCGGCATTTTGTAGCCGAGCTGGCGCTCGACGCGGACACGCAGCGGCGCGCCGTTCTCGACCGGCAGCGGCTTGCCGTTCAGGCCGTAGGCAAGGATCGTTTGCGGATGGCGGGCATCGATGAGGTCGATCGTGCCGTAATATTTGATGTCGCCTGACAGGCTGCGGTCGATCGTGTCGAGGCAATGGAACATGACATAGCGGGCCTGTGGCTTGACCACCGCCTGGTCGAGCAGCAGCGCCAGCGGCGTGCCGGTCCATTTGGCGATGCAGCTCCAGCCTTCGACGCAGTCGTGGCGGGTGATCTGGGTGCGGCTCGGCATGTTCATGAGCTGCTCGCGGGTGAGTGACAGCGGCTTTTCCACGAGGCCTGACACCTCCAGGCGCCAATCGGCGAAGTTGTTGGCGAGTAGGGTCTTGTAAGCGTCGTCGTCCGGCGCGGTCACGCCGTTCGGCCGCATTGGCTGACGGATATCAGCCTCGGTGAATTCGGGCGCCAGCGAATTGCCGCCGCCGAGCAACCGTTGTGCCTTGTGGGTCAGGCCATTGGCGTTTTCGAGGAAGCTGCGCAGGCCGCTGCCGATGCTGAGCTGGCTGTCGAAGGCGTCGCAGCCCGACAGCATGATGCCGGACGCGCCGAGGCCGGCGGCGGTGAGGAACTTTCGGCGGCTTATCTCAAATTTCGCCATCTCAGGCACTCCTCTCGGACGTTTTGTCGTCATGCACGGGAGGATCAGTGCGGTACCAGCCGGTAATGATCGAGCGCAGTTCGTTGATCGGGCCGGCGGCGAGGATCATCAGGATGTGAATGACGAAGAAGGCGACCAGCAGCACCATGACGGTGAAATGGATGGTGCGTGCCGTCTGCCGGCCACCGGTCAATTCATTGAGGAAGGGCAGCACCGAATTCATGCTCGGCGACATTGCAAGGCCGGTGATGATCATCAGTGGCAAGAGCACGAACAGCACGCCGCCATAGGCCATCTTCTGCAGCGTGTTGTATTCGCGCGTGTGGTGGAATTTCAGCCTGGCGTGGTTGGCGATGTCCCGGGGCAAGCGTTTGAGGTCATCCAAGCGAGGCGCCAGATCGCGGCGGATGTGGCCGTTGATCAGGCTGGCGACGAGCCAGAGGATCAAGGTCGTCGTCAATATCCAGGCGAAGAAGAAATGGATCACGCGGGCGGTGCCGAGGTCATAGTAGGACGGGATCGTCGCCCAGGATGGGAAACCGCGCGCCGTCTCGTTACCGGTCGGGCCCGACCAGCCAAGGACGCCTGTCGTGTCAAAGCGGTGCCCGAAGATTTCGGTGTAGCCGCGCGGCCCGGCATTGGTGTTTTCGGCGCCTATGGCGAAAATGGTGTTGTTGTAGTCGAAGCCGGATTGCTTGCCGATGTAGAGCTGCGGCCGGGCATTGAAGATCTGCAGGCCGGACAGCAGCATGAAAAACAACGAGATGGCCCAGAGCCAGTGTGTCAGCCGCGTCCAGCGCGACTGCCGGTAGATCAATGTTTTCTCTTTTGACGCGGGGGCGCCCGGTCCAATTTCGGATTGGCTTCTGGCAACCGATTCCATGTTGTCTGGTCTCCCGGCCTTGCGGCTTGTCCTAAGCGTTCATTGTCCTCTTGATACGTCGCGATCCAAACCGATGTTTCATGCGATCACGGATTTATTACGGACCGCCCAGGCTGACGGCGAGATTGACGGCGGCGGCGACGATGACCGTGTTGAAGAAGAACGACAGGACCGAGTGGACAAGCACGACACATCGCATGTGCGTCGTCGAGATGTTGGTGTCGGCGGTCTGCGCCGTCATGCCGATGACGGTCGAGAAATAGAGGAAATCCCAGCCCTCGGGGCGTTTGTCGCCCGGGAACAGCAGGCCGCCGACCGGAATCTTCTTATTGGTGCCGGCGTCGACCGCGTCGCCGTCCATCCAGTAGACATGGGCATAGTGGAGCGCAGCCATGGCATGGATGGTGAACCAGCCGAGCGGGATCGACAGCAGTGCGAAGCCGAGTTCGATCGGGTGATCCCCATCCTTGCGATTGATCAGCAGGAACAGGGAGACAAGAGCAACGCCGACGACAACGAGCGTGACCGCGAAGATCACCAGCACCGGCTGATCGGTGGCGCGTGCATTCTTGCTCAGGTACTTGCCGGTGAATTTGGGCATCTGGCTGACGACAAGAAGGACGTAAGCGGCAAAAAATATGTTGGCGCCGATTGAATAGGCGAGTGGGGCGTGCAGCAGCAGCGCCACAAGCAGCGCAAACGCACCGATACAGGCCGACACCGCGAACAGCATGTGGCGCTGCATCGGTTTCTTGATCGGGGTTTCGGCGGCCATGGCGGTCTCCACCTGGATGGCGCTTTGTTGCTAGCCCGGTGTGGCGGATTTCAGCGCGCGCCGCAAGATGCGGTCAAGTTCACCCAGGAACCGGGAACGATCCTGCGGCGCGAAGCTGGCATTGTAGCCCTTGCTCTCGCCGGTTTCGCGCAAATGCTGCTTGAGGTCCCGCATCGCCACCGCCATGCCGATCGTCTCGGGCGTGAACGGCCGCCCGGTCGGTCCCAGCACATGCGCGCCGAGCGCCACCGTGCGGGCGGCGAGCGGAATGTCCGCCGTCACCACGATGTCGTTGGGCTTGGTGTTCTCGACGATCCAGTCGTCGGCGGCATCGGCACTCTTGGAGACCACGACATTGCGGATCATCGGGTCGCGGGAGGGGCGCAGACCACCATTGGAAACATAGGTGACGACGACGCCATGGCGCTCGGCGACCTTTTCTACCTCCGCCTTGACCGGGCAGGCGTCGGCGTCGACGTAGATGGCGGGTGCGGGCATTGTCTCTCCGGAAACGAGCAGGGGCCGGAAACATATCCGGCCCCTGCCTGAAATCTCTCGGTCGTCAGGCCGGCAGGGCGCCGGATTTCTTCGCCGTCCAGGTGGCGATATAGTCCATCAGGCCCGGATTGAGGCAGTCATAGGGTTCCAGCCCGATCGTCCTCAGCCTGCCGCGAATGCCGTCCATGCGGCTTGGGTCGACACCCGATTCGATGATCGAGGAGACGAAGGCGGTGAAGCCCGGAGGCGACCAGCCGTCTTCCTCGAAGCGCTCGGGATGGATGAAGGACAGGCCCTTGAACGGATGGTCGCGCTCGACCGGCCCGTGCATGTGGACGCCGCATTGGGTGCAGGCATGACGCTGGATCAGCGCCGAGGGGTCGACCACCTTGAGCTTGTCGCCGTTCTCTGTGACGGTGACATCGCCGGTGCCGGCGACCGCAACCACCGAGAATACAGCACCGTCGGGTTTCCAGCATTTGGTGCAGCCGCAGGCGTGGTTGTGGGCGATCTGGCCCTTGACCTTCACCTTGACCGGCTTGCTGGTGCAGGCGCAGACCAGCGTGCCGCCGGCAAAGCTGGCGCTCTCCCTGGGCAGCCCATTGTCGATCTTTGGGTGCAGTTTCTCCGCCATTGTTTCTCTCCTCCCATGTTTCACCACAGGGGTCGCTGGCCGGATGGCCGGCGGCGTGTGGCTGTCTTTTAGTAAACCACGACACTTCTGATCGACTTGCCCTCATGCATGAGGTCGAATCCCTTGTTGATGTCCTCGAGCTTCAGCGTGTGGGTGATCATCGGGTCGATCTGGATCTTGCCGTCCATGTACCAGTCGACGATCCTGGGCACGTCGGTGCGGCCGCGCGCGCCGCCGAAGGCGGTGCCCATCCAGCTGCGGCCGGTGACCAGCTGGAACGGCCGGGTCGAAATCTCCTGGCCAGCACCGGCGACGCCGATGACGACCGACTTGCCCCAGCCGCGATGTGAGGCCTCGAGTGCCTGGCGCATGACCTTGGTGTTGCCGGTGCAGTCGAATGTGTAGTCGGCGCCGCCGATCTGGTCGGCTCCGCGCTTGGTCATGTTGACGAGATAAGGCACGATGTCGCCGTCGATCTCCTTCGGATTGACGAAATGCGTCATGCCGAATCGCTCGCCCCATTCCTTCTTGTCGTTGTTCAGGTCGACACCGATGATCATGTCGGCGCCGGCAAGCTTCAGGCCCTGGATGACGTTGAGGCCGATGCCGCCGAGGCCGAAGACGACGGCGGTGGCGCCTTGCTCGACCTTGGCGGTGTTGATGACCGCACCAATGCCGGTGGTGACGCCGCAGCCGATGTAGCAGATCTTGTCGAAGGGGGCGTCGGGGTTGACCTTGGCCACCGCGATCTCCGGCAGCACGGTGAAGTTGGAGAAGGTCGAGCAGCCCATGTAGTGGAAGATCTTGTCCTTGCCGATCGAGAAGCGCGACGAGCCGTCCGGCATCAACCCTTGCCCCTGGGTGGCACGGATGGCGGTGCACAGATTGGTCTTCCTCGACAAACACGACGGGCACTGACGGCATTCGGGCGTATAGAGCGGGATGACATGGTCGCCCTTCCTGACCGAGGTGACGCCCTTCCCGACATCGACGACGATGCCGGCGCCCTCATGGCCGAGGATGGCGGGAAACAGGCCTTCGGGATCGGCGCCCGACAGCGTGAATTCGTCGGTGTGGCAGATGCCGGTCGCCTTGATCTCGACCAGCACCTCGCCATCGCGCGGTCCATCAAGGTCGACCTCCATGATCTCCAGCGGCTTTCCGGCGGCGACAGCGACAGCGGCGCGGGTTTTCATCGGGCAATTCCTCCAAAGGCGATTTTGAGCCAAGGTTTCAGGTTTTGAGCTGCTCATCAACTCTCAGATGAGACGAAATCTTGGCTTTCTTGACGCAGATAGCACACCGTCGACAACCAGCCCGGCTCGGCAGGGGAGTGCGACGGAAGCATTGGGAGGGACGCCCGTCATGTCGTCCGCTGCGGCACTTGAGACCTGGCGACATAGTCCATAGAACTGAACCATCTGCCGGAGGGGAATTCTGCCCGCATGTTCACCAAGATCCTGATCGCCAATCGTGGCGAGATCGCCTGCCGCGTCATCAGGACGGCGCGCAAGATGGGCATTGCCACGGTCGCCGTCTATTCCGACGCCGATCGCGATGCCGTGCATGTCGAAATGGCCGACGAGGCGGTGCATATCGGGCCGTCGCCTGCCGCGCAGAGCTACCTCGTTCCTGAAAAGATCATCGCGGCCTGCAAGGCGACGGGCGCTCAGGCCGTGCACCCCGGCTATGGCTTCCTGTCCGAGCGAGCCGCGTTCTGCGAAGCCCTGGAAGCGGAAGGCATCGTCTTCATCGGGCCGAAGCCCAAGGCCATCAAGGCGATGGGCGACAAGATCGAGTCGAAGAAATTCGCCAACGCCGCCGAGGTTTCGACGGTTCCGGGTTGGCTCGGCGTCATCGAGAATGCCGATCACGCCGAAAAGATCGCCGGCGAGATCGGCTATCCCGTGATGATCAAGGCCTCGGCCGGTGGCGGTGGCAAAGGCATGCGCATCGCCTGGGACCAGTCGGAAGTACGCGACGGATTTGACCGGGCGCGCTCGGAAGCCAAGAGTTCGTTCGGCGACGACCGTGTCTTCATCGAAAAGTTCGTGGTCGACCCGCGTCACGTCGAAATCCAGGTGCTGGCCGACGGGCATGGCAACGCGCTCTATCTTGGCGAACGCGAATGCTCGATCCAGCGCCGCAACCAGAAGGTGGCGGAAGAGGCGCCATCGCCCTTCCTCGATGCCAGGACGCGCAAGGCGATGGGCGAGCAGTCGGTGGCGTTGGCCAGGGCTGTCGACTACCAGAGCGCCGGCACCGTCGAGTTCATCGTCGACAAGGACAAGAACTTCTATTTCCTTGAAATGAATACACGATTGCAGGTCGAGCATCCGGTGACCGAACTCGTCACCGGCATCGATCTGGTCGAGCAGATGATCCGCGTCGCCGCCGGCGAAAAGCTCGCCTTGAAGCAGAGCGACATCAAGCTGAACGGCTGGGCGGTGGAAAGCCGGCTCTACGCCGAGGACCCCTATCGCAATTTCCTGCCGTCGATCGGCCGGCTGACACGCTACCGGCCACCCGAGGAAGGCCGCTTCGGCGATGTCGTCATCCGCAACGACACCGGTGTCACCGAAGGCTCGGAAATCTCCATGTTCTACGATCCGATGCTGGCCAAGCTGTGCACCTGGGCTCCGACGCGGCTCGAGGCCATCGACGCCATGTCGGAAGCGCTGGACAGCTTTGTCGTCGACGGCATCGAGCACAACATACCGTTCCTGGCGGCGCTGATGCAGCATCCACGCTGGCGGGAAGGGGCGATATCGACCGGCTTCATCGCGGAGGAATATCCCGACGGTTTTGCCCCCGTCGTGCCGAACAGCGAGGAAAAAGCCGTTCTGGCATCGATCGCGACCGCGGTGGAACTGCTGCGCCGCGATCGTCTCGACCGGCTGGGCGGGCGGCTGGCGCCGCATTCGGGAGCGCTCAAGCGCGACTGGGTGGTGAAGATCGGCGAAGAGTATTTGTCGGCGTCGATCCTCGAAGGCATGATTTCCATCCCGATGGAAATGGACCTGTCCATCGATGGCGGGAAGGCGCTGACAGTTTCGTCCGATTGGCGGCCCGGCGATCTCATCTGGCGCGGCACGGTCGGCAAGCGCAGGGTTGCCGCCCAGATCCGTCCTGTCGCCAATGGCCTCCGCATCGCCTGGAAAGGCATGTCGGTGACCGCGCGCGCCATGCTGCCGCGCACCGCCGAATTGGAACGGCTGATGCCGGAGAAAATAGCGCCGGACACGTCGAAACTGCTGCTCTGCCCGATGCCGGGCCTCGTCGTGTCGATCGCCGTTGTCGAAGGCCAGGAGGTCAAGGCGGGCGAGACGCTGGCCGTGGTCGAGGCGATGAAGATGGAAAACGTTCTGCGCGCCGAGCGCGACCTCGTCGTGGCGAAACTCAATGCCAAGCCGGGCGACAGCCTTGCCGTCGACGCGGTGATCATGGAATTCGCCTGAACGGCTGGAAGCCTGTGGGTCGGTAGTCGTTTGTGCTGGACTGGTATCGCCCGGTCCCGGACAATACATCTCCATCGACTCAAGTCTTACGGACAGCGCGAGAAACCATGGCGGATGAGAGACTTCCACGCGATCCCCTGAAGCGCGAGGCCGCGATCGCGGGCCCGCGGCCGGAGGTGCCGGCGCGGCCGTTCGTCCATCTTCGCGTGCACTCGGCCTATTCGCTGCTGGAAGGCGCGCTTCAGCTTGGCAAGATCGTTGGCCACGCGGTGAAAGACGAGGCGCCAGCGATCGCGGTGACCGACACCAACAATTTGTTCGGCGCCTTGGAGTTCGCCCAGAAGGCGGTGAAGGACGGCATCCAGCCGATCATCGGCTGCCAGATCGCGCTCGCCTTTTCCGGCGAAAACAGCGACGGCCAGCGTGACCGCCGCCGGCAAGGTCCCGATATGCGGCCGGTCGTGCTGATCGCGGCGACCGAAACCGGCTATTCCAATCTGGTCCGGCTGGTCAGCCGCGTTTATCTCGAAACACCGCCCGGCGAAGCGGTGCACCTGACCACCGAAATGATGGACGGCCAATGTGACGGCCTGATTTGTCTCAGTGGCGGGCCGCGCGGCCCGATCGGCATGGCCCTGAAGGAAGATCGCCGCGATCTTGCCGAAGCGCGGCTGGTAACGCTCAAGGCGATGTTCGGCGACCGGCTCTATGTCGAGCTGGACCGGGTTTCGGGCTACGACCGGATGATCGAGAAATCCTCGATCGATCTCGCTTATGCCCATGAATTGCCGCTGGTTGCCACCAACGAGGCCTTTTTCTCGTCGCGCGACGAGTATGAGGCGCATGATGCGTTGATCGCCATCGCCGAGGGGTCGGTTGTCGCCGTCGACACCCGCCGCCGGCTGTCGCCGGACAATTTCCTGCGCAGTCAGGCCGATATGGCGAAATTGTTCGCCGACCTGCCTGAAGCCATCGACAACACTGTCGAGATCGCGCTGCGCTGCTCCTACTATCCAAAAACCCGCAGTCCGATCCTGCCGCGTTTCACGGGCGGAGATGCCTCCGACAAGGACGCCGCCGAAAAGGCCGAGGCCGAGGAACTGGCCCGTCAGGCGCGCGAGGGGCTCGATGCACGGCTCGCCTTGCACGGACCGACACCGGGCTACACGGTCGAGCAGTATCGAGAGCGGCTCGAATTCGAGCTTGGCATCATCGAGAAGATGAAATTCCCCGGCTACTTCCTGATCGTTGCCGACTTCATCAAATGGGCCAAGGCGCAAGGCATTCCGGTCGGGCCGGGGCGTGGTTCGGGCGCTGGTTCGCTGGTTGCCTATTCGACCACCATCACCGACATCGATCCGCTGCGTTTCTCGCTGCTGTTCGAACGCTTCCTCAATCCGGACCGCGTTTCGATGCCCGATTTCGACATCGATTTCTGCCAGGATCGCCGCGAAGAGGTGATCCGGTACGTCCAGCAGAAATACGGCCGCGACCAGGTCGGCCAGATCATCACTTTCGGTACGCTGCAGGCGCGCGCCGTGCTGCGCGACGTCGGCCGCGTGCTGCAGATGCCGTACGGCCAGGTCGACAAGCTGTCGAAAATGGTGCCGCAGAACCCGGCCAATCCGGTCAAGCTCGCCGACGCCATCGCCAACGAGCCGCGCTTTGCGGAGGAGGCCGAGAAAGAGCCGATCGTGCAGACGCTGCTCGACATGGCGCAGAAGCTGGAGGGCCTCTACCGCCACGCCTCGACGCACGCCGCCGGCATCGTCATTGGCGACCGACCGTTGTCGGAACTGGTGCCGATGTACCGCGATCCGCGCTCGGACATGCCTGTCACCCAGTTCAACATGAAATATGTCGAGCAGGCGGGGTTGGTGAAGTTCGACTTCCTCGGCCTGAAGACGCTGACGGTGCTGGAGACGGCCGTCAAGTTGATCCGCCGGCGCGGCATCGATATCGACCTGGCGACCATCCCGCTCGACGATCCCGAGACCTATGCGATGCTGTCGCGCGGCGAGGTGGTCGGCGTGTTCCAGGTGGAAAGTGCCGGCATGCGCAAGGCGCTGATCGGTATGCGGCCCGACTGCATCGAGGACATCATCGCGCTGGTTGCCCTCTACCGGCCGGGACCGATGGAGAACATCCCGACCTACAACGCCAGAAAGCATGGCGAGGAGGAGATGGCCTCGATCCATCCCAAGATCGACCATCTGGTGAAGGAGACGCAAGGCGTCATCGTCTACCAGGAACAGGTGATGCAGATCGCGCAGGAGCTGTCCGGCTATTCGCTCGGCGAAGCCGACCTTCTGCGGCGCGCCATGGGCAAGAAAATCCGGGCCGAGATGGACAAGCAGCGCGAACGCTTTGTCTCCGGCGCGGTCGAGCGCGGCGTCGCAAAGCCGCAAGCCGACTTCATTTTCGACCTGCTGGCAAAGTTCGCCGACTACGGTTTCAACAAGTCTCACGCGGCCGCCTACGCTGTCGTCTCCTACCAGACCGCCTATCTCAAGGCGCATTATCCGGTCGAGTTCCTGGCAGCGTCGATGACGCTCGACATGGGCAACACCGACAAGCTCGCCGACTTCCGCCAGGATGCGCTGCGCCTCGGCATCGAAGTCCTGGCGCCCTCGGTGATGACGAGTTTCCGTGCCTTCGAGGTCGGGGAGAACCGGATCTATTATTCGATGGCCGCGCTCAAGGGCGTCGGCGATGCCGCGGTGGAGCACATCGTCGCCGTTCGCGGCGAAAAGCCGTTCAAGAGCCTGGCCGATTTCTGCGAGAGGGTCGACCCGAAGATCGTCGGCAAACGGGTTTTCGAAAGCCTGATCATGGCCGGCGCGCTCGACTGCTTCGGCCACGACCGCGCCCAGATGTTGGCCGGCGTCGAGCGGATGATGGGGCTGGCGTCGCTCGCCCAGCAGAACGCCGTTTCGGGTCAGGCCGACATCTTCGGCGCCTCGCTCGGCGCACAGTCGCAGGCGCTCAATCTGCCGGCGACCGATCCGTGGCTCGCTGCCGACCGCCTGCACCGCGAGTTCCAGGTCGTCGGCTTCTATCTCTCGGCGCATCCGCTCGACGAGTACAAGGCGGCGCTGCAGAAGATGCGGGTGCAGAACTGGGCGGAGTTCTCCGCCGCGGTCAAGCGCGGTGCTTCCGCCGGCCGGCTTGCCGGCACCGTTACCAGCAAGCAGGAGCGCAAGACGCGCACCGGCAACAAGATGGGCGTGGTGGCCTTTTCGGACACCTCCGGCCAATACGAGGCCGTATTGTTTTCAGAAGGTTTGGCGCAGTACCGTGACCTCCTCGAGGCCGGCCGTTCGGTTGTCATCACGGTCGCGGCGGAGGACAGGCCCGAGGGCGTCAACCTGCGCATCAACTCCGTGCAATCGCTGGAGGACGAAGCAAGCCGCATCCAGAAGGCCCTGCGCATTTTCGTCAGGAACGATGGACCTGCCTCGATGATCCAATCCCAGCTCACGCAACGCGGTGAGAGCCAGGTGAGCATTATCGTGATCAAGGAAGAGGCGCAGGGCGAGGTCGAGATCGCTCTGCAAGGCGGCTACCGCGTCTCGCCGCAGATCGCCTCGGCAATGCGCGCCGTGCCGGGCGTGATTGAAGTGGAACTGGTGTGATCTGCGCGCCTGCCAGGCGGCACTCCGCGGGCCGGCACCGGCTGCTCATGCAAGCATGAAGGCCAAGGAGAGACGCCCATCGCAGAACCTTTCCGCGACGGCGCGATTACGCGACAGGCTGCGCACGCTCTATCACGGACGCTCGCCGGCCGCGTTCCGGTTCCAACTGGTGGCTGTCATCATCGACCTCGCCATCATCGCTTTTTTCATCGCCACCCCGGTCATCCAGCAGTCGGCCTCGTTTCTGTGGCTGGACTATGCCGTGGCGGCTCTCGTCGCCGCCGATCTGATTGCCAGGCTGCTCGCCTCCAACGACATGCTGCGCCTGACGAAGCAGCCGACCTTCTGGGTGGATGCCTTCATCCTTCTGACGCTGCTGATGCCGACAGCTCTCGCGAGCCTCGGCTTTCTGCGCATCCTGCGGCTATGGTCGCTGTCGCGCAGCGGTTCGATCTGGCGGCATTTCGAGATGCGTGGCCTGCGGCCCTGGCGCGAGGCAAGCCACGCGGTGATCAACCTTTTGACCTTTCTCTTTGTCATCACGGGCTTCGTCTACACGTTCTTTTTTCGCAACGGAGCCGGACTGGAAAACTACATCGACGCGCTTTACTTCACCGTCGCGACCGTGACGACGACAGGCTTCGGCGACATCGTGCTGCCGGGCATCGCCGGCAAGCTGACGGCGATCGTAACCATGATCATCGGCATATCGCTGTTCGTCAGGCTGGCGCAGGCGATCTTTCGGCCGGCCAAGGTGTTCTTTCCCTGTCCGCAATGCGGGTTGCAGCGTCACGAGCCGGACGCCGTACACTGCAAGGCGTGCGGACACGTGCTCAACATTCCAGACGAAGGGAACTGACCGGCAACGCTATGACGCCGCGACTTCTGCCGGCTTGACTGCCTTGCGCTGCAAGTTGAGCAGATTGCCCATCAGGATCAGCAATGCACCGCCAGCGGTGAAGGCGTCGATCTGCTCGCTGTAAAGCAGCCAGCCGATGAGCGCCGACAACGGTACACGCAGGAAATCCATCGGCGAAATGACGGTGGCGTCGGCATAGCCAAGCGCACGGGCCATGCAAAAATGCGACGACATGCCGGTGAAGGCGATCAGCACGATCCATGGCCACAGTTCCAGCGGCGGGTTGCGCCACTCGTAAAGGGCTGGAACGAGGCCGACCACCGACTGGATGATCAGCATCCAGAAGATAATGCGCACGACGCTGTCCGTCCGCGTCAGCGACTTGACCAGGACCACCGAGATGCCGAAGCAAACCGCGGCGCCGAGCACGATGACATGGCCAGGATCGATCGAGCCCACACCGGGGCGAACGATGATTACCACCCCGATCAGGCCCAGCACGATCGCGGCAAGCTTTGGCCGGGACAGCCTTTCGCCAAGAAAGGTCACCGCCAGGATAGCCGTCCAGATCGGTGTGGTGAATTCGATCGAAATCAGCACGGCCAACGGAATCAAGGTCAATGCGTAGAGCCATGCCGCCTGCCCGGTATAGTGGATGACGTTTCTGGCGATATGAGCGACGGGACGCTGCGTGCGCATCGCCGCGAAGCCGCCGCTCATCATCACCAGCGGCAGCAGAATGAAGAACCCGATGACCGAGCGCAGTTCCAGCACCTGGAAGACGTTGAGCTCGGCGGTCGTGGCGCGGCCGGCGACCGACATCGCCAGGAACGAGGCGATCGACAGCGCCATCCAGAAAGCGGCCTTGGGGATCGAGGGGGTAGGTGCCATGTCAGTTATCTCGCAAGCCGGGGTTTTTGCCGCAACCACTAGCCGCCGCATTTGACTGGGCCAGAGATATTGGCGCGACGTTGCAAAACAGCCCTGTCGCGGGCGGAACCTGACATGGCAAGCCGCGTTGAGTCGCGATGTCCGCCTGAGCATCACCGATCGCCGTTACACCCGTCACAAGGAGACCTTCGATGACATTACTCACGCGGTTTGTGCTTGCCGGGTGCCTGGCTGTC
Source organism: Mesorhizobium sp. CO1-1-11 (assembly GCF_020164995.1). Lineage (NCBI taxonomy): Bacteria > Pseudomonadati > Pseudomonadota > Alphaproteobacteria > Hyphomicrobiales > Phyllobacteriaceae > Mesorhizobium > Mesorhizobium sp. CO1-1-11. The sequence continues at coordinate 141,627 of NZ_JAIUHE010000009.1, read as the reverse complement.
GCGGCCACTGCCGCGCATGCGGACGAGAGCAAATTTCTCCAATCCTTCAAGGGCAATTTCGCCGGCAAGGGAACCGTTCAGGTGACGACGCAGGCGCCAACGGTCAGCGTTTCCTGCACGTTCAAATCGAATGCGACATCGTCCTCGCTGTCCCTCGACGGCAACTGCCGCGGCCTGATCCTGGTGACACGCGCCATCAGTGCTCGCCTGAAGACCAGCGGCGCCAAATACAGCGGTGTCTATGTGGGATCGCGCACCGGACCGGCGCAGTTGAACGGAAGCCGTTCCGGCAATGCGATAAACCTCGCCATCCGCTGGGCCAAGGAGGTCAATGGCGACCGCGCCGCGCAGCTTACCGTGCAGAAAAACGGTGCGGACGGCATTGTCTTGACCGTGGTCGACCGCGATCCCAAGACCGGCAAGAGCGTGGTGACCAGCCGCATCAATCTTCGACGCAGCTGATCGGGTTCAATCTTCCAGCGGTTCCGGCGGATGGGCGTCGCGGCCCTTGCCGAAGGTGTAGCCGGTTTGCACCGCCTTGCGGCCGAACTTGTCGCGTAGCGCATCGATGGCGCCTTCGGCCATGGCGCGCTTGCGCGACTGCACATCGACCAAATCCGGCGGATCGGCCTTATCATCGTCGGAGAGGTCGCTGACGCCGATGCCGAGCAATCGGAATTTCGTTCCGTCGGTCTCCTTGCGAAGAAGTTCCACGCCGGTCGAAAAGATGCGGTCGGCGAGGCGGGTCGGGTCGCCGAGCTGACGGTTGCGCGTGCGGAGCCTGAAGTCCTGAGTCTTCAGCTTCAGCACCACGGTGCGCCCCGCAATGCCTGATTTCTTCAGCCTCGCCGAGACTTTTTCCGAAAGGCCCCTCAGCACCGAGACAAGCTCGTCCAGTGAGGCGATATCGGTGTCGAAAGTGGTTTCGGCCGATACGCTCTTGGCGTCCTGGTCTGGGTCGACGCGGCGGACATCCTCACCGCGCGAAAGCCGGTAGAGCCGTTCGCCCATCACCCCATAGCGGTGCATCAGGTCGCCACGCTCCATCTTCTGGAGCTGGCCGATCGTGCGGATGCCATCCTGTTCCAGCGTGGCGTTGAACGCCTTGCCGACGCCCCAGATCATGGTCACCGGCTGCGTGGCCAGAAAGCCGACCGCCTCCGCCTCGCCGATGACGGAAAAGCCGCGCGGTTTGCGGAAATCGGACGCTATCTTGGCGAGGAATTTGCAATAGGACAGGCCTGATGAAACGGTGATGCCGATCTCCTTCTCCACCGCCAGCGAAAAGCGCGCCAGCACCACGGCCGGTGGCAGTCCGTGCAGGCGCTCGGTGCCGGCGAGGTCGAGGAAGGCCTCATCGATCGACAACGGCTCGACCAGCGGTGTCAAAGCCTGCATCATGGCGCGCACCTCGCGGCCGACGGCCACGTACTTTTCCATGTTGGGCGCGATCACGACCGCCTCCGGGCAGGCCTCGAGCGCCTTGAACATCGGCATGGCGGAGCGCACGCCGCGGATGCGAGCGATGTAGCAGGCGGTGGAGACGACACCGCGCTTGCCGCCGCCGATGATCAGCGGCTTGTCCTTGAGCGCAGGGTTGTCGCGCTTCTCGATGGCCGCGTAGAAGGCGTCGCAATCGATATGGGCGAGGTGCAGCCGGTAAAGCTCGGGATGGCGGGCAAGGCGAGGGCTGCCGCAGCGTTCGCAACGGCGCGTTTCACTGCGCTGAAAGGTCAGGCAGTCACGACAAAAACCGTGGTCGGGATTGTTGACAGGGGTCGCCATCGCTGCGAACATAAAGAGAACAAAACCAATGGTACGACAGCGCAAGGCCAGCGACAAGCCTGGCCTGGGGAGAACGCATGAGCACGACCGTAGTGCCGCTGGCGCCAGAGCTCTGGCCTGAATTCGAGGACCTTTTCGGCAAGCAGGGCGCCTGCTACGGCTGCTGGTGTACGCATTTCCGGCTGGCGCCGGCGGCGCGGCGCGAGAGCAGCCGTGAACGCAACAAGGATCACATCAAGGCGCGCATCGAGGCCGGCCCGCCGCCCGGCCTGCTGGCTTTCGAGGACGGCAAGGCGGTCGGCTGGATGCAGATCGGGCCACGCGCCGACGTGCCCGAATGGAACAACAAGGGCAGGGGCTCGGCGCCGATCGATCCCGCCGACGCGTCCGATCCGGCCGTTTGGGCGATCTCGTGCTTTTTCATCCGCGCCAAGGCGCGCGGCAGGGGCATCACCCACCGCCTCGTCGAAGGCGGCATCGAGTTCGCCCGCAGGAACGGGGCGCGGCTCGTAGAGGCCTGCCCGATCGACCTTTCGCGCGATTCGCGTTCGATCGGCCTGTTTGTCGGGTCATCGGGGGTGTTCGAGAAAGCCGGGTTCGAAAGGCTTGTGGAGCGCAAGGCCGGTCGGCCGCTGATGCGGCTGGTGTTGAAGCCGATTGCCTGACTGTCATCGTCTTGCGGTCGCGATGGTATTTCCCTACCAGAGATACGAAACCATTTTTGCCTTTTTGACGAACGGAGAATTCCCGTGAACCGTATGCTGCCTATTGCCTTTACCGCGTTCCTGCTGAGCGCGCCTGCTTTCGGCCAGACCGTCGACAGTCAGGGCGCCAAGCAGTTGTCCGATGATCTGTCGCGCTATGTCGGCAAACAGGCGCTCGACAAGGGCATCCTGAAGGTTTCGGCCGAAGGCGCCGCCTACAAGATCGTGGTCGATTTCAAGGCGCTGGCCAGCAGCTTTCCCGACGAGAAGCTGGTGAAATTCGACTTTGCGCCCTATGCCCTGCTGGTCAAGCCGCGCGGCGACGGGTCCTGGGATGTCTCGATGGATTTTTCGCAGAGCGCCTCCTTTGAATTCAACGGCCCTCAGGGAAAGCAGAGCACGCAGTTCTCGATCAAGGATGGCAAGGGCAACGGCGTCTACGACCCCAAGCTGGCGGCCTTCACCAGCGCCACGAGCTCGATGGCCGGGATGACGATGTCGTCGCAGGACGCCAAGCAAAGGATGGATGTGACCGCCGGTGCCGGTACCGTGACGCTTTCCGCGACCAAGGCGACCAATGGCGGCGTTGATTTCACGACGTCGCAAAAGATTTCGAACTTCGTCGAAGCGATAAAATTCGACGATGCCGAGAGCGGGCTGAATTTTCCCGTCACCGTGAAGTCGCCGGAATTTTCCGTGGAGGCCAGCGGTAAGGGCGTGCAGACCAAGCCTCTGCTCGATCTCCTGGCGTTTGCCGTGGCCAATGAGGACGAGAAGACGCTGAAGGCAAACCAGGCGCAGCTCAAGTCGCTTCTGCTTGCAGCGCTTCCGGTGTGGGAGCGTATCGACGGAACCTATGGCTTCAAGGACTTCGCGGTCGACAGCCCGATCGGCCCGTTCGGAGCAACCCAGTTCGGCATAGCGTTCGGTTCCGACGGCGTCGCCCAGAACGGAAAGGTCAGCTATGGTATCAAGGCTTCGGGGCTGACCGTGCCGCAACAGCTTTTGCCGAGCTGGAGCGTGGCGCTGCTGCCCACCGATATCGACCTGAATTTCGGCGGCGCCAACATCGATCTCGACAGCATGGCAAAGAAGGCCATCGAAGCCTTTGATCTCAACCAGGATCCGCCGCTGCCGGCCGAGTTCGGCGACCAGCTCAAAGCCGAATTCCTGGCCAAGACGCCGAAGGTCGTCATCGGCCACAGTACCGTAAAGAACAAGGACATGGAGATCGCGCTGGAAGGTGAGATGACAAGCTTCGGCCAGAAACCCGACGCAAATCTCACTGTCGACGTCGCTGGCTTCGACAAGATCATGGAGCATCTGCAGGAAGCGGCGAAGGCGGAGCCGGAAGTCGGGCAGTACGTGCCTGTCGCTCTCATGGCGAAGGGTTTTGCCAAGACGCTGCCGGACGGCAAGCTGGAATGGGCTATCAACACCAAGGCCGACGGCTCGGTCACCGTCAACGGCGTCATGCTGAAGCCCGCCGACCCGGCGGTGGACGATAGCGTCGACGACGGTGACGGTTCGGACGATGAGAGCGGCGGCGACAATGGCGGTAGCGATAATGGCGGCGGCGCTAACGGCGGGGCAGGGGCGAAGCTCAATCCTTGAGTGTTCTGCCCTCGAGCAATTCCGGAACCGTTTTTTCGGTCCGGGATCGCACCAGAACGCCTGGATTAGAACCCCAGCGCGCCAGCGATCTTAGGCGCGGCTTCGTGCCAATCCTGGACGACGATGACATCGTCCGGGACCGATGGCAGGAACCTACGCAGCGAATTGTCGGCCATCAGATGGAAAAGATTTGCGTCGGCGACCGAGTCACGCACCGACGCCAGATTGGCTGGCTGATCGTCGACGAAGACCACCGGCCGCCCGCTCCTGCCGCGCAGTTTGGCTACCGCCGGCCCCTTGGCCATTTCGGTGGTCAGCAGCGGATAGGCTAGCCCCAGTGCATCGAGATGGGCGCGTCGCACGGCGCGATGCCGGTGCGGCATGGCTGTCAGCAATATGATTTCGGCACGGTCTCCAAGTCCGGTCAGGGCTTCCGCGGCGCCATCGGTGATGCTTTGCCAATCGGCTTGCGCGTCGAAGAAATCGCCCAGGAGTGCGGTGACTTCGGGTTGTTCGATCAGGCGGCCGCTGGCTGTCTCGGCAATGTTGCCGGTCAGCCGGAAGGACGCCAGCGTCAGGCCATAGCCGCGCGCCTTGAGGAAATGCGGGAAGGGCCGGATGAATTCGAGCACCACGTCGTCGACATCGAGCACCAGCAGCGGTCGGTCATCAGCCGCCAGTTCCTCGATCTGGCGCGCGGTTTCGGGATCATCGCTCATGTGGAGTGCTCGTGATTGTCATCGCCAAGCGGCAAGGCGCGCAACGCCTTGCCGACAGCCGCTGGTGGCGTGCCGGTTTCCTCGGCGAAGCGCATCAAGGTCGGCTCGTGGGCAAGAATGAACTGCAGGACGCCGGCCAGGAAACCCGGCTCGCCGGCCGCCCGGCGGATCGAATGCGCCTCTATTCCCGTGATTGCCAGAAAGCGCGGTAAAAGCTCCGGATCGGTGGCAACGAAGCCCAGTGCCTTGACGGCAATGGTTTCCGCCTCTTCGCGCATTGACGCTGCGTTTGCCATCACTACCTTCGGTGCGTGGAATGAGTCTCTCCCGCAGTAATGGCAAGAACTGCTTGCGGCAAGCCACTAGCGTGTGGCGCGCCTTTTGGACGCGCAGGGAGGCGAGGCGGAATTCGTGCTGCTTTGCAGGCTTCGGGTTTCCGTTTCGTCAATCATATTGCCGTATAGTGAAGCAGGGTTTGGTGCGTTCAAGGAAAGAGCGCATGACGGCCACCTCCGGGTGGAGGACGGCCGGGACGGGATGCCGATGCCTAAGAAGGTCATGATCGTCGAGGACAATGAGCTCAATATGAAGCTCTTTCGGGACCTCATCGAAGCAAGCGGTTACGAGACGGTGCGCACCCGCAACGGTCTGGAGGCGCTCGACCTGGCGCGCCAGCACCGGCCGGACCTCATCCTGATGGACATCCAGCTGCCCGAAGTGTCGGGACTGGAAGTGACCAAATGGCTGAAAGAGGACGACGATCTGCACGTCATCCCGGTGATTGCGGTGACTGCCTTTGCGATGAAAGGCGACGAGGAACGCATCCGCCAAGGCGGCTGCGAGGCGTATATTTCGAAGCCGATCTCGGTGCCGCGTTTCATCGAAACCATCAAATCTTATCTGGGCGATGCCTGATGTACCCTTCCAGCCGAGCCGGAGCGTTGTGAAATGACTGCGCGGATCCTCGTCGTCGACGACATCCCTGCCAATGTGAGGCTGCTGGAAGTCCGGCTGCTGGCCGAGTATTTCGAGGTTCTGACCGCCACCAATGGGGCCGATGCGATCGAGACCTGCGAGAACGGCAAGGTCGATGTCGTGCTGCTCGACGTAATGATGCCCGACATGGACGGGTTCGAGGTCTGCCGGCGATTGAAGAGCGATCCGGCGACGTCGCACATTCCGGTGGTGATGATCACCGCGCTCGATCAGGTCACCGACCGCGTGCGCGGGCTCGAGGCTGGTGCCGACGATTTCCTGACCAAGCCGGTCAACGACTTGCAGCTGATGACGCGCGTCAAGAGCCTAGTCCGCCTGAAGTCGTTGACCGACGAGCTTCGGCTGCGCGCCTCGACCACGCGCAACATCGGCATCGAAGAACTTTTGAGCCGCAATTTCGCGTCCGAGGACACGACGCCGAAGGTGCTTTTGATTGACGAGCGCAAATCGTCGGTCGAGCGCATCCAGAAGATGCTGCGCGATCGTGCCGACCTCGACGTCACCGGCGATCCGCATGCCGGGTTCTTCCAGGCCGCGGAGACGCCCTATGAATGCGTGATGATCTCGACGGCCTTCGCCGATTTCGATCCGCTCAGGCTCTGCTCGCAACTGCGCTCGCTCGACCGCACCCGTTTCGTGCCGATCATCCTGCTGGCGGAGGAGGGCGAGGAGGAGCGCATCATCCGAGGGCTCGAACTCGGCATCAACGACTATCTGATGCGGCCGATCGACCAGCAGGAACTGACGGCGCGGCTGCGTACCCAGGTGCGCCGCAAGCGCTACAATGACCAATTGCGCGCCAGTGTCACCCAGACCATCGAAATGGCCGTGACCGACGGCCTCACGGGGCTGCACAATCGCCGCTATCTAGACAGCCATCTGCAGACGCTGTTCGATCGCGCCGTGGCGCGGCGCCGGCCGCTGTCGGTGATGATCACCGATCTCGACCGCTTCAAGTCCATCAATGATGCGCATGGGCATGACGGCGGCGACGAGGTGCTGCGCGAATTCGCGCGGCGGCTGCGCAAGAACGTCCGGGGTATCGACCTTGCCTGCCGGTTCGGCGGCGAGGAGTTCGTGGTGGTAATGCCCGATACCGACGGCGCAGTGGCCGAGAAGGTGGCCGAGCGCATTCGTGCCGAAATCGCCCAGATGCCGTTCGCCATCGGCGCCGAGGGCAAGACGATCGAGGTCACCGTCAGTGTTGGCGTGTCATCGGTGCTGAAGGGCGTGGACACGGTGGCGGCACTGATGAAACGCGCCGATCTCGCGCTCTACGAAGCCAAGAGCGGCGGCCGCAACCGCGTCGTTGCCAAGGCAGCCTGACGCTCCGGGCCCGATTATCCGGTCAACCCCAACAGGGTTACCCATTTACCTTAATCCAAGCGATTCGCGAGCCTTGGTTAAGAAACTGTTGATTTCCATAAGCTCTTGCGCAAATGTGAAGGCCAAGACGAAGCCGGCACGAGGTAGACAGCCGGCTCGATCCTCGAATACCCCATGATGCTCAGGTCCGCCGCATCTCCTGGGTCCGTGGGGTCGGCCGGCCGGCGCTGGCACATAGTGGCCTCCTCGTACCGCTGCCAAACGCCGACCGGCCCCCTTTGCCCGATATGATATCAGGAATCTGCGTCAAGCCCCGGAAGAACCGGGGCTTTTTTGCGGCAGGTCCCGCTTTTCTGGACTGTAACGGCTTCGGTTGCACCCTCGCGTGCTATTGCTTGGCAACACCGCGACTTTTCGCCGCCATATGCATAAGGGGAAGAAGAGGAGCCAGCCCCTCCATTTCATACATATGGCGTGCAAGGGGCTTGCGGCAAGACCCGGCTGTTCCCGTAGAACCACGACCCAGGTTAACGGAAACGGGAGTGGCGAAATGCCGGAATTGTTGCCAGGAGACCGAGTGCGTCGGGATCATGCCGTGGTGATCGCCGGAGGTGGTCCGACCGGGTTGATGCTGGCTGGCGAACTCGCATTGGCGGGCGTCGATGTGGCCGTTGTCGAGCGGCGGCCAAACCAGGAACTCGTCGGTTTGCGCGCGGGCGGCCTGCACGCACGCACCATCGAGGTGCTCGACCAGCGCGGAATTGCCGACCGGTTCCTCTCGCAGGGACAGACATCGCCGTCGGTGGGCTTCCACATGATCCGATTGGACATCAGCGACTTTCCCACGCGGCACAACTATCTGCTGGCACTGCGGCAAAACCACATCGAGCGGATATTGGCCGACTGGATCAGCGAGTTCGGCGTGCCGATCTATCGCCGGCAGGACGTCACGGGCTTCGCACAGGATAATGGTGGCGTCGACATCGATCTGTCTGGCGGCCAGCGGTTGCGGACGCAGTATCTCGTCGGCTGCGACGGAGGGCGCAGCATGATCCGCAAGGCCGCGGGGATCGCGTTCGATGGATGGGATCCGACGATGAGCTGGATAATCGCCGAGGTCGAGACGGCGGAGGAACCAGCATTGGGCTTTCGCAGTGACGCCCATGGTATCCATGCGATCGGCAAGATTGAGGAAGACGGCCGGGTGGGTATCGTGCTGACCGAGCGACAACTGACCATTGGTGGCGAACCGACACTGCGCGATCTCAGCGAGGCGCTTGTCGGTGTCTACGGCACCGATTACGGGGTCCACAGTCCGACCTGGATTTCCCGGTTCACCGACATGACGCGGCAGGCTGCCGCTTACCGCGACAGACGTGTTCTGCTGGCCGGTGACGCCGCGCATATCCATCCCCCAATGGGCGGACAGGGCCTCAATATCGGCGTGCAGGACGCGGTGAACCTGGGGTGGAAGCTGGCCCAGGTGGTCAAGCGGATGTCACTGGAAGGCCTCCTCGACAGCTACCATGCCGAACGCCATCCGGTCGCCGCCCGCGTGCTGCGCAACGCGATGGCGCAGGTCGCGCTTCGCCGGATGGATGCTCGCACCAAGGCCTTGAGCGACACATTCGCCGAACTGCTCGCCATGGATGGGCCACGCAAACGGATCGCCGCGGAGATGTCTGGCCTGGGTGTCCACTACGATCTCGGGGAGGGGCACGCGCTGCTTGGGCGACGAATACCCGACCTCGATCTCTCCACCGCTGATGGGCCGTTGCGACTGTTCACGTTGCTCCACGACGCGCGGCCGCTGCTCCTCAATTTCGGTGAGCCAGGCAGGCTGGACATTGCGCCTTGGGCCGACCGGATCCGGCAGATCGACGCATCGTATGCCGGTGCCTGGGAGCTTCCCGTACTCGGAACGGTCGCCGCACCCGATGCGGTCTTGATCCGGCCCGATGGATACGTGGCCTGGGTTGGCGTTGAGGATGGACAGGGATTGGCCGATGCGCTGACCAGATGGTTCGGACCGGATGCCGGAGCCGGGCGCCCCTCCGAACGCAGCGCGTCACCTTCCACAGGCCGATGGCCAGCTGTCTCCTGACAAGCAATTGACAGGAGGCTCCATCCGTGCAGAAATTGGTTGGACCATTGGACCACTTGGAGGAAATGTGGACCAGAACAGCCTGCCACCAATTCAGACGACGGCGCGTGACGACGCCGTGCTGAAGGCATTGGTGGGCTTCGTCCGCGCCGAGGCCTTGCGGCCTGGCGAGCGACTGCCGACCGAGCGCATTCTAGCCGAACGGCTCAAGGTCAGCCGCAACACGGTGCGCGAGGCGCTGACGCGGTGGGAAGGATTGGGCCTGGTCGAACGCCGGCAAGGCAGCGGCACGTTTCTCAAGGCGGCCGTCTCGCCCGACATGCTGCATTTGCCGCTGACGCTGGCGGGCGGCAATGACTTCACCAGCCTGATGCAGACGCTGGAAATACGCCGCGCGCTGGAGGCGGAAGCAGCGGCACTGTGCGCCGAGCGGGCAAGCCCGGCCGACATTGCCGAGATCGAGGGCAAGCTCGATATCATGGAGCAGGCGTTTCGCACCCTTGATGGCATGTCGTCGGAAGAGGACTGGGAATTCCACCAGGCGATCTACCGGGTCTCCGGCAATCCACTGTTCGAACAGATCATCGCGGCCATGCACGAACTGTTCCATCGCTTCTGGGAGCATCCGCTCGGTGTGCGCGATTTCGGCCATGCCAGCTTTCCCTATCACCGCACCATCTACGAACGTATCGCCGCGCGGGATCCGCAGGGCGCCCGCGACGAGGCGCTCAAGCTCATCGCCACCGTCGAGGACGACCTCAAGCGCGGTGCGGCCAAACTCAAACTTTCGGACCTGAAATGAACGGGCATCCAGACGGTTTCGACCACGATTATCTCGCCGAGGCGGCGACGCTTTTGGCGCATGACGAACCGTTTCCCGGCGGCGCCGTCGTGCCGCCGATCTACCAGACCTCGTTGTTCACTTTCGCCAATTATGCGGAAATGGCCGATACCTTTGCCGGCAAACGAAAGCAGCCGATCTATTCCCGCGGCGACAATCCGACGGTCATGGAGTTCGAGGCTCGTGTCGCCGCGCTCGAGGGTGCAGAGGCCGCACGCGGCTTCTCCAGCGGCATGGCGGCGATCAGCGCCACCGTGCTTGCCTTCGTCGGGGCGGGCGAGCGCATCGTTGCTGTACGCAACTGCTATGGCGATGCCTACCGGCTGTTCGAGCGGCTCCTGCCGCGGCTCAACATCAAGGTGGACTATGTCGACGGTTCCGACCCGGACGCGGTCGCGGCGGCGCTTCCCGGCGCCAAGCTGCTCTATCTGGAAAGCCCGACCTCGATGGTGTTCGAGCTCCAGGACCTGCCGCATCTGACCCGGCTGGCAAAAGAGCAGGGCATCGTCACCACCATCGACAATTCCTGGGCGACGCCGGTGTTCCAGAAGCCGATCTCGCACGGCGTCGACCTCGTGCTGCACTCGGCCTCGAAATATCTCGGCGGCCACAGCGACACGGTCGCCGGCGTGGTGGCTGGCTCGGCAGCGCATATCAAGCAGATCAACGAGCAGACCTATTCCTATCTCGGCGGCAAGCTGTCGCCGTTCGAGGCCTGGCTTTTGCTGCGCGGCCTGCGCACGCTGCCGCTGCGCCTGCCGCACCATATGAAGAGCGGGCTTGCCATCGCCGAGCGGCTGAAGGCGCATGGCGATGTCGAGCGGGTGAACCATCCGGCCTATTCGAACCATCCGGGCAAGGCGACGCTTGCCGGCTATGGCGGGTTGTTCTCGTTCGAGGTTACCGAGGACATCGACATTCCCGTCTTCGTCGACGCGCTGAAATATTTCCGCATCGGCGTCAGCTGGGGTGGGCATGAGAGCCTGGTCGTACCGGCCAAGGCGTCGCTGGAGCAGACGCCAGGACTGAATTCGATGGCGCGCTTCGGCGTCAGCCCCCGAACCATCCGCTTCAATGTCGGATTGGAAAGTGTCGAGGATCTCTGGGCGGATGTCGCCCAGGCCCTCGAAAAAGCCAGAAAATAACAAGCGGGTTCAAAATGGGAGTCTTGAACATGAAAAAACTGACCGTCATGCTTGCCACCGTCGCGGGGCTGGCGATTTCCGCCGGTGGCGCGCTCGCCGATTCAACCCTGAAAATGGTCGAGGTGATCACCAGCCCGCCACGCACCGAATTCCTCAAGAAGCAGATCGCCGAGTTCGAGGCGGCCAATCCAGGCGTCAAGGTCGAACTGGTCTCGCTGCCCTGGGGCCAGGCTTTCGAGAAATTCCTGACCATGGTGCAGGCCGGTGACACGCCCGATGTGGTCGAGATGCCGGAACGCTGGATGGGGCTTTACGCCAACAATGCCCAGCTCGAGGATCTCGGCCCCTATATGGCCAAGTGGGACGACGCCAAGACGCTCGGCGACCGCGCCAAACAGTTCGGCTCGACGGTCAACAACACCCAGTTCATGATCCCCTATGGCTACTATGTGAACGCGCTGTTCTGGAACAAGAAGCTGTTCAAGGAGGCTGGTCTTGACGGCCCGCCAGCGACGCTCGACGAGTTTGTCGCCGATTCCAAGAAGATCTCGGCCATTCCCGGAAAATACGGCTACTGCCTGCGCGGCGGGCCGGGCGCCTTCAACGGCATGCACATGTTCATGAACATCGCTCAGGGCAAGGGCGGCTATTTCAACGAGGACGGCACCTCGACCATCAATGAAGAAGGCTCGGTCAAGGGCCTGCAGATGCTGGCCGACATGTACAAGAATGGTCTAGCGCCGAAGGATGCCGTAAGCTGGGGCTTCAACGAAACCGTCACCGGCTTCTACTCCGGCACTTGCGCCATGCTCAATCAGGATCCGGACGCGCTGCTCGGCATCGCCGACAAGATGAGCGCCGACGACTTCGCCGTGGCGCCGCTGCCGGTCGGACCAAGCGGAAAGTCCTATCCGACCCTCGGCTATGCCGGCTGGGCGATGTTCGCCAACTCGCAGCACAAGGATGATGCCTGGAAGCTGATGGCGACGCTTCTGTCGCCGAAGGACAATCTGGAATGGGCCAAGGAAGTCGGCGTCGTGCCGATCCACAACGGTGCCGACCAGGATCCCCATTTCAAGACCGAGCAGTTCAAGGGCTGGTTCACGGAACTCAGCGACAGCTCCAAATATGAAATGGTGACGCCGCCGACGCATCTGGAAAACCTCGGCAATTTCGTCGACCAGGTCGCGATCAAGAACTTCCAGGAAGTGCTGCTCGGCCAGAAGACGGCCAAGGAGGTCGCCGACCAGTGGGCTGCCTTCCTGACCAAGGAACAGCAGGACTGGCTGGCGAAGAACAAGAAGTAGCTTTTCTTCCCTTCTCCCCGTTCACGGGGAGAAGGTGGCCCGATAGGGCCGGATGAGGGGCTGCGCCAAGTTCTGAAAAGCTGGCGCCGCCCCTCATCTGCCTGCCGGCATCTTCTCCCCGTAAACGGGGAGAAGGACGCTCATTGTCCATCCAGCCGCTCCAGGGAGCCATTTCTCAGCCAAATGACCTATGCCGTATCCGAAATTCGGTCCGCAGCGGCGCCGCGAAAAAAGCGGCTCTCCTACGCGACGATCGAGCCTTGGCTCTACCTCAGCCCGGCGATCATCCTGCTGGTCGTGGTGCTGCTCGTGCCGCTGGTCATCGGCATCAGCTATTCCTTCCGCAAATTTTCGGCCTTCAAGTCCGAGTATGTCGGGTTCGGCCAGTATCAGGCGATGCTGTCGGACCAGGTGCTGGGCCAGGCGCTGATCAACACGTTGTGGTGGACGGCGGCCAGCCTGTTCTTCCAGTTCTTCCTCGGCCTTGGCCTGGCGCTGCTGCTCGACAAGCCTTTCCCAGGCCGCAAGGCGGTGCAGGCACTGGTCTTCCTGCCCTGGGCGGTGCCGTCTTTCCTGTCGGGCCTGACCTGGGCCTGGCTGTTCAACCCGATCGTCGGTCCGCTGCCGCACTGGCTCTTCGCCTTGGGGCTGAAGGCCGAACCGACCAACGTCCTGTCCGATCCCTCCACCGCCATGTGGGGGCCGATCATCGCCAATGTCTGGTTCGGCATTCCGTTTTTCGCCATAACGCTGCTGGCGGCGCTGAAGTCTATACCCTCGGAACTGCATGAAGCGGCGGCGATCGACGGCGCTTCGCCGTGGCAACGTTTCACCAAGGTGACGCTGCCTTTCCTGGCCCCGACCATCGCCATCACGGTGATGTTGCGCACCATCTGGATCGCCACTTTCGCCGACCTGATCTTCGTCATGACCGAGGGCGGACCGGCCGGCTCGACCAACACGGTGCCGGTCTACATCTATGTCAGCGCCTTCAAGTCGCTGGACAAGGGCTATGCCTCGGCCGTGGCCGTGCTGCTGCTGGTCCTGCTCATCGCCTACGCGATCGTGCTCATCGCCATCCGCCGCTCGCTTGTGAGGCACGTCTGATGATTGCCGGACGCTCAGCATCACAGCGCTTCTTCGGTGGCATCGGCCTCTACGCCGCGATCGCCGCCTACGTCGTCTTCGCTCTGTTCCCGATTTACTGGACGCTGAAGATCTCGGTCACGCCGGAGCGGCTGCTCTATTCCGAAGGCATCACCTTCTGGCCGTCGCACATGACGTTGCAGAATTTCGTGACCGTGCTCGAAGCCACCGATTTCCCGCGCTATTTCCTCAACAGCGTCATCGTCTCGGTGTCGACGTCGGCACTGGTCACGGTCATCGCCACGCTCGCCGGCTACGCCATGTCCCGCTTCACCTTTCGCGGCAAGGCTGCACTGGCTCTCATGTTGCTGCTGACCCAGACCTTTCCGCTGGTGATGGTCATTCCGCCTATCTACCGCGTGATGGGGCAGATCGGCCTGATCAACAGCCTGACCGGGCTGATCATCATCTACACCGCCTTCAACACCGCCTTTGCCACCTTCCTGATGCAGTCCTTCTTCGACGGCATCCCCAAGGACCTGGAGGAGGCGGCGATGATCGACGGCTGCACGCGCGCGCAGGCGATGCGCAAGGTGATCGTGCCGCTGACGCTGCCCGGCATGGGCGCGACGCTGGGCTTCGTCTTTACCGCCGCCTGGAGCGAGCTGCTGTTCGCGCTGATGCTGATTTCCAGCGACGACCAGAAAACCTTCGCCGTCGGCCTGCTCACCTTCATCGGCAAGTTCGCCGTCGACTGGGGACAGATGATGGCGGCGTCGATCCTGGCGCTGATCCCGGTCTGCATCTTCTTCGCTTTCCTGCAACGCTATCTCGTCACCGGCCTGACCGCCGGCGCCGTCAAAGGATAGACCGATGGCCTCTGTCACGCTCGAAAAGGTCCGCAAGGATTATGGCGCCGTGCGCGTCCTGCACGCGGTCGATCTCGAAATCGCCGATGGCGAGTTCGTCGTGCTGGTCGGTCCGTCCGGCTGCGGCAAGTCCACGCTGTTGCGCATGATCGCCGGGCTCGAGGAAGCCTCGGGCGGCGAGATCCGCATCGGCGAACGGCTGGTCAACGATGTTGCACCCAAGGACCGCGATATCGCCATGGTGTTCCAGTCCTATGCGCTCTATCCGCATATGGACGTCTCGAAGAACATGGGCTTCAGCCTGATGCTGCGAAAGGCCGAGAAGCCGGCGATCGACGCGCGCGTCGATGGTGCCGCCAAGCGGCTGGGGCTCGATGCGTTCCTGCAACGCCTGCCCAGGCAATTGTCCGGCGGCCAGCGCCAGCGTGTTGCCATGGGCCGTGCCATCGTGCGCGATCCCAAGGTCTTTCTTTTCGACGAGCCGCTGTCGAACCTCGATGCCAAGCTGCGCGTTCATATGCGCGCCGAGATCAAGGCGCTGCACCAGCAGTTGAAGACCACTTCGGTCTACGTCACCCACGACCAGATCGAGGCGATGACCATGGCCGACCGCATCGTCGTCATGCATGACGGGCTGATCCAGCAGGTGGGGGCGCCGCTCGATCTCTATGACCGGCCGGCCAATATGTTCGTCGCCGGCTTCATTGGCTCGCCTGGAATGAATTTCCTGCCGGCCACGGTGGAGAAGTGCGGCAAGGTGGACGCCGTGTTGTCCGATGGCCAGAAGCTTCGGCTGCCGGACGGCCTGCCGCTCAGGGACGGTGACGTCATCACCGTCGGCCTGCGGCCCGAGCATATCCGGCTGGCTGACGACGGCACGCTGCAAGGCGAAGTGGGAGTGGTGGAGCCGCTCGGCCTGTCGACGCAGTTCTACGTCAAGCTGGCCGGCCAGCAGCTTTGCGTCTTTGCGATGGGGCGCGCGGCCGTGAAGCCCGGCGACATGGTGCGCATGTCGGCCGATCCGGCATTGCTGCATTTGTTCGACGAGAAGAGCGGCGACCGCATCGGCTAGAGCATGATGCCGAAAAGTGTGAAGCGGTTTTCGGACGACATCATACTCTATCTCTTTGATTTAGAGACGGATTTAGATTTCAGGTCGACTCGACCTGAAATCATCCGGCTCTAAGGCGCTCAGCCGGGCTGACGGACTTCGCCCGCCCGGCCAAACGAAAAACGCCGCCCGATGGGCGGCGTTTGGCATTCCAGAGGAAAAACCAGATTACTTGATCTTGGTTTCCTTGAATTCGACGTGCTTCTTGGCGACCGGGTCGTACTTGCGGAACGACAGCTTGTCGGTCTTGGTACGGCTGTTCTTGCTGGTGACGTAGAAGAAACCGGTGTCGGCGGTCGACAGAAGCTTGATCTTGATGTTTGCGGCTTTGGCCATGATCTCAGTCCGTTATGTTCGTGGGGTTTTGGCCGCTGGAGCACGGGAAAACACCCGGACGCGGGAAACTTGGCGCGACACATAAAGAACGTGCCTGGAAAGTCAAGCCCGGCTGGCCTGATGTGGCCCGCCCAAGCTGCCCAGAACGCATAAATCAGGCGGTTTCCGCCTCGGATACCGCAACCTTCTTCCAGTCTCCGGTCGTGTTCCACCAGCGATTCGGATTGGCACGGTCGTCCAGCCCCTTGGAGCGGCTGGCAAGGATCGGCTGGATGCGGATCACCGGTTCCTGATAGGAATGTGCCTGGAAGATCGCTTCGACGACGCGGGCCGCCAGCGTCTGGTCGTCGGGCAGTTCGAACGAAACCTCGACCGTGCCCGGGCGGCGGCGCAATTCGGTCTCGGCGCCGGCCGCGGCCCCTTCAAGCGGCCTGTAGCGCTCGATGCCGTGTGCCGACTGATACGCGTTGCGGTCATATTTGCCCATGGCGAGCGGTGCGATCGCGACAACCGCGTCCATGATGCGGTCAACATCGGCAGCTGGAGCCTGGAAGGTTACAAGCAGCAGAAGCGTCATTCGCAGTGATGTGGTCTCAAAGCCGCTGTCGATCATGGCAGTGTCCTCAACTTCGGGTATCAGGGACACTCTTTTAACCGGACGCTCCTGACACGGTTCTGTCAGCATCCGCCGCGGCGCGGCGGATAAGGGCACTCGACGGCACAGCGTTACAGCAGGAGCTTGCGCACGAGCCTGAAGCAGACCAGGGCGATGTAGGCGCCGAAGAACAGGCCGAGTGACCAGCCGAATCCGGAAGGCCCGAAACTGTCCATTCCGATGCCGATCGCCTGCGGGCCAAGAACCATGCCGACGCCGTAGCAGAGCACGAAGGCGGCGTTGGCGGAGGCCAGTTCGTGGCCGGAGAGCTGCGAGCCGAGATGGGCGAGGCCGATCGTGTACATGGCGGCGACGACACCGCCCCAGACGAAGAGTAGCGCGGCCATCAAATGCCAGTTCGCGGCAAAGAACGGCATGAATATCGTGCCGACGAGGCCGACCGTGGCGCAGGCGAGCAAGAGATAACGCCGGTCGGAGACGCGGTCGCTGATCATGCCGATCGGAATCTGCAACAGCACATTGCCGAGGCCGATCATGGTCAGCAGCAGCGCCGCGTCGGCCTCGGAATAACCGATGCGGTTGCCGTAGACCGGGAACAGCGCGAAGCCGCCTGTCTCAACCGCGCCGAACACGAGCACGGCGAAAGTCGCGGTCGGCACCAGCCAGATATAACGCAGGAAGTGGCTGGTTTCGCTGTCGGCCACGATGGTCGGGCTTTCGTTGCGCGCAGCGAGCACCGGTATGGCAGCCAGCGTCACCAGGGCAATGATGACGCCGAACGGCCTGAAGCCGGAGCTGCCGAGATGGGCGAACAGCCACGGCCCGGCGGCAAAGCCGAGCGACAGGACGGTGGCATAGATGCCAAGCACAAGGCCGCGCCGGTGTGGCGGCGCCGACGTGCTGATCCAGAATTCCGACAGGATGAACAGCACGGTCAGCGCGATGTGCAGAACGACGCGCAGCGGAAACCACATCCAGAAATCGGGCGCGAAATGGAAACCGACAAAGGCGAGCGCGCCGGTGGCAATCATGGCGATCATGGTCCAGGCCACGCCGAAGCGCATGGCGAGCGGCGTGGCCAGCGGCGCCCCGGCGATCGAGGCCAGGCCGGCGACAGCCGTGTTCAGGCCGATCATCGAGGCCGAATGACCGCGTGTTTCCAGGATGACGCTGAGCAAGGGCATGCCGAGGCCAATGGCGATGCCGACGACGCTGATCGACGAAATCGCCGCCACCATCGGCAGCCAGTGTACGCGTTCGTCGCCCTGTGGTTGGGTATCGACCGTCATGGGATGCTGAATACTCTGTCTTTTTGATCTTGCGCAATTCCCGTGGGAAAACCGCGGCACAGTGTTCCTGGAATTGCTTAGAGAAGTTCACGGGTGAAGTGGTTGCGGACAAGCCGGTAGAAAGGGACAGGTCCGCCCGGACGCAGCAGCGGATCGTCGGCGAGCCGCTTTTCCAGCTCGTCCAGGATCATTCGAGTGATGTCGGGTATGTCGGCCTGCTTGGCCTTGGCGAGCGGCAGCCAGACCAGTTCCTCCAATTCATTGGTCGGGCCGCCATCGGGCAGTTCGACGGCGACATCGCCACGCCAGGCGCTGAAGAAGCGGGTATCGAAGCGGCGTACCCGGTTCGGCGGCGTGATGGCGCGCGCGACGAAGCGCAATGCTTCCAGCGACGGTGCCACGCCATGTTCGACGAAACCCTGCCAATCGCGCCTGGTCGTGGCAAAGGCGCCTTTGCGGCCGATCAGCAGGCCGGCTTCCTCGTAGGTCTCGCGGACCGCCGACAAGGCAATGGCGCGGGCGCGGGCGCGGCTGGTGCGGCCGGGGCCGGCCGTCAGCTTGGCTTCTTCGTGCTGGTCAAGTGCCGTCGCTGTCGGTATGCGGCTGTCGGCAGGGTCGGTTCGGCCGCCGGGGAACACGAACTTGCCTGGCATGAAAGCGTGTGCGGCGTGGCGGCGCCCCATCAACACCAGGACGTCGTCGCCCTTGCGGTCGAGCAGGATGAGCGTCGCGGCGTCACGCGGACGCAGGCGCCCGCCGCCATGCGTGGCAAGACCCTTGTCGAGCTTGTCGGCATCCGCCTTGGTCAATGCTTCCATGCGCAGGGACCTAGCGGAAACTTCTTGCATGCGAAAGTGGCCTTACCGATTGGCGTGTTGCGCCAGCGGCGCCTTAGGCGCCGTGGTGGGACTCCGTCCCATCCTTTTGGCCACCGAACCCGTGCATATAGAACGCCCATTGCAGTCCGATGACGGCACCCTTGACCGGTTGCAGCAGCGCGATGGAGAGCAGGATGGTCAAGGGCACCCATATTGCAATGTGCTGCCAGGTGGAGAGCGTCGAGGTCGCTTCCACGCCCATGAAGGCACCGAGAACGATATGGCCGACGATGACGATGACCAGGTAGGCCGGCAGATCGTCGGCGCGATGGTGATGGATCTCCTCGCCGCAGACGCTGCAGGTTTCGACAGTCTTGGTGAAGCCGCGGAACAGCTTGCCTTCGCCACAGTTCGGGCAGCGGCCCAAGAAGCCCCGCTTCATCGCCGTCCACAAGGGGCGGGCAACCCGGCCAGAGTGATGTTCGCCACCAAAAACCTGTTGTTCCATCATCGTCTCCTGCCGCGCGACCCCGGTCGCGATTGCGACGCACGGGCGCGGCCCTTAGCCTTGTGAAACGACCTGCTGGAGCCTGGCAGGGGCTTTGGGTCGGTCAACATCTCGAAGCGCATCGCGCCGGCCATTGGCGCCACCTCGACGAGCCGGACCTCGACGCGGTCCGCGAGCTGGTAGCCTTTGCCCGAGCGTTCTCCGAACAGGGAGCGGGCCGTTTCATCGTATATATAGTAATCGCCGCCCAAAGTTGACACCGGGATGAAACCATCGGCGCCATATTGCGGCAATTGGACAAAAAGTCCTGATTTGGTGACGCCGGAGATGCGGGCGTCGAAGCGGTCGTCGATGCGCTCGGCGAGGTAGGCCGAGATCAGCCGGTCGACCGTGTCGCGCTCGGCAGCCATCGCGCGCCGCTCGGTGCCGGAGATCAGCACCGCAACATCTTCGAGGCGGGCCTCCTCATCCTGCGTCAGCCCGCCGGGGCCGAGACCGAGCGCGGCAATAAGTCCGCGATGCACGATCAGGTCGGCGTAGCGGCGGATCGGCGAGGTGAAATGAGCGTAACGGCTGAGGTTGAGCCCGAAATGGCCGATGTTCTTGGGTGAATATTCGGCCTGGCTCTGCGAGCGCAGCACCACTTCGTTGACCAGCGCCTCATTGTCGGCGCCGCGCACACGCTCAAGAATGCCGTTGAACTGGCTGGGCCGCATCTGGGCGCCGCGCGCCAATGACAGGCTAAGCGTCTGCAGGAATTCGCGCAGCGATTCCTGCTTGGCCAGCGACGGCGCGTCATGGACACGATAGACCAGCGCCTGCTTCTTGCCTTCCAGCGTTTCGGCCGCGGCGACATTGGCCTGGATCATGAACTCTTCGATCAGCTTGTGGGCGTCGAGCCGCTCCGGCACGATGACGCGGTCGACCGTGCCATCCGGCTTGAGCAGGATCTTGCGCTCCGGCAGGTCGAGTTCCAGCGGCTGGCGGCCGTCGCGGCCGCGCTTGAGGATCGCATAGGCCTCCCACAGCGGCCTCAGCACAGTGTCGAGGATCGGGCCGGTCTTGTCGTCTGGTACACCGTCGATCGCGGCCTGGGCCTGGCTATAGGCCAGCTTGGCCGCCGACTTCATCATGACACGGTGGAAGGAGTGCCTGATCTTTCTGCCCTCGGCGGAGAAGGTCATGCGCACCGCGAGTGCCGGGCGATCCTGACCCTCGCGCAGCGAACAGAGATCGTTGGAGATGCGCTCGGGCAGCATCGGCACGACGCGATCTGGGAAATAAACCGAATTGCCGCGCTTCAGCGCTTCGCGGTCGAGCGCCGTGCCATGGCGGACATAGGCCGCGACATCCGCGATGGCGACCGTCGCGATGACGCCGCCGGGGTTCTTCTCGTCGAGATCAGGGGTGGCGAAGACCGCGTCGTCATGGTCCTTGGCGTCGGCCGGATCGATGGTAACCAGCGGCAGGTCGCGCCAGTCCTCGCGATGGTCAAGCGTCGCGGGCTTCACCGCCTCGGATTCGGCAATGACGTCGGCCGGGAAAATGTGGGGAATGTCGTGCGCGTGGATGGCGATCATCGAAACCGCCTTTTCGCTGGTCAGCGAACCCAGCACATTCAGCACCTTGGCGCGGGGCAACCCAAAGCGGGAGGCTCGCGCTGGCTCGACTTCGACAAGATCGCCGTTTTTGGCGCCGTTCTGGAATTCCTTGTCGACGATCAGCTCGGGCTGGCGCCGTTCCACCGGCTCGATGCGGAAGCTGCCGTCCTGAAGCACGCGAAAGACGCCGAGGACAGCGTCCGTGCGCTTCTCGAAGATCTTGATCACCCGGCCGGTATAGGCAGGCCCTGACGGATCGTCGGTCGGGAAGGTTTTGGCCAGCACGCGGTCGCCGATGCCTGGCGCGGGACCGTTGCCGCTGCGCGAAACGCGGATCGAGACCACGGGAGGCTCGCCCGGACCGAATGCCTCGGCCGGGTGCGCCAGCAAGATGCCATCGCCGTCGCGGCCAAAGATGTCAAGCACGGCGACATGGGGTAGGGCGCCGACCCGGGCTAACCGCTTGCGCTCCTTGGTCAGAACGCCTTCGTCCTGCAGGTCGCGCAGGAGATCCTTCAGCCAGATGCGGTCGTCGCCGCGCAGCGCGAACGCCTTGGCGATGTCGCGCTTTCCGGCGCGATCTGGGTTTTCGGCGATATAGCGCAGGATTTCGTCGCGCGAGGGCCGATAATGGTCCTTGACCTTGGCCCGGGTGTCGGCGGTGCGGGGATCGCCGTGACTTCTTCCGGTGATCCTGCGCGCCACGCCGTTCTAACCTTTTTTCTTCGCGGCCGGCTTCTTGGCCGCTGTTTTCTTGGCGGCGGGGGCTTTGGTTGCCGCCGCCTTGCGGAACGGCTTCTTGCCACCGCCGCCCTTAGCTTCCTTTTCGGCGATCAGCGCCAGCGCATCCTCGATCGTCACCGATTGCGGATCCTTGCCCTTGGGCAGCGTGGCGTTGACCTTGCCGAAATTGACGTAGGGGCCGTACTTGCCGTCGCGCACGACGATCTTGCCGCCGCCATCCGGATGGTCGCCAAGCTCCTTCAGAGCCGCAGCCGTGCCACCATTGCGGCCACCCTTGCCCTTGGACTGCTTCTCGGCAATCACCGTGACGGCACGGTTGAGGCCAATGGAAAACACATCCTCGATGCTGTCGAGATTGGCGTAGGTGCCATCGTGCAGCACGAACGGCCCGTAACGGCCGAGGCCGGCCGAGATCATCTTGCCGGATTCGGGATGTTTGCCCACGTCGCGCGGCAGCCCCAGCAAGGCGAGCGCCTTCTCATGGTCGATGGAATCAGGCGTCCAGCCCTTGGGCAGGCTCGAACGCTTTGCCTCCTTGCCGTCGCCGCGCTGGATGTAGGGGCCGAAGCGGCCCGAGCGCAGCGTGATTTCCTCGGCCGTATAAGGATCCTTGCCCAGCACCTTGGTGCCGTCCTCGCCGCCGCCATTCTCGCCATTGGGATTGGCGGCGTCGCCGAGCTGGCGGGTGAAGGAGCATTCGGGATAATTCGAGCAGCCGACGAAAGCGCCGAACTTGCCGAGCTTCAGCGACAGATTACCGGTGCCGCATTTCGGGCAGATGCGCGGGTTGGAACCGTCCTCGCGGGCGGGAAAAACCAGCGGCGCCAGTTCCTCGTTCAGCGCATCGAGCACATCGGTGACGCGCAGCTCCTTGATGTCGGCGACGGCGCCCGAAAAATCCTTCCAGAAATCACGCAGCACGTCCTTCCAGGCGAGCTTTCCGTCGGAGATCTCGTCGAGCTTTTCTTCCAGCGATGCCGTGAAGTCATACTCTACATAGCGCTCGAAGAAGCTTTCCAGGAAGGCCGACAGCAGGCGGCCCTTGGCCTGCGGCACCAGCCGGCGCTTGTCGATGGTGACGTAGTCTCGGTCCTCGAGCGTCTTCAGGATCGCGGTGTAGGTCGAGGGGCGGCCGATGCCGAGTTCTTCCAGCTTCTTGATCAGCGACGCCTCGGAGTAGCGCGGCGGCGGCTCGGTCGTGTGCTGGGTGGCATTGATCGCGCGGCGGGCAAGCTGCTCGCCGGAGCGGATCTCCGGCAGACGGCGGTTTTCCTCGTCTTCGGCGTCGTCGTCCTTCTGATCGGTGTAGGCGGCGATAAAGCCGTCGAAGCGAACGACCGAACCGACAGCGCGAAGTTCAGCGGTGCGGGCGCCATTCAGCGCCTCGATCTCGATAGTGGTGCGCTCGATCTCGGCCGACTGCATCTGGCTGGCGATGGCGCGCTTCCAGATCAGTTCGTAAAGCCGCATCTGGTCGGAATCGAGATATTGCCTGACCGATGCGGGGGTGCGCATGAAATCCGTCGGCCGGATGGCCTCGTGCGCTTCCTGCGCGTTCTTGGCCTTGGCGGTGTATTGGCGCGGCTTCTCCGGCAGGTACTTCGGGCCGAATTCCTTGGCGATGGCATCGCGCGCGGCGTCGATCGCCTCGGGGGCCATCTGCACGCCGTCGGTTCGCATATAGGTGATCAGGCCGGTGGTTTCGCCGCCGATCTCCATGCCCTCATAGAGCCGCTGGGCCACCTGCATGGTGCGCGTGGCCGAGAAGCCGAGGCCCGATGAGGCGGCCTGCTGCAATGTCGAGGTGGTGAAGGGCGGACCGGGGTTGCGCTTGGTTGGCTTGGCTTCGACGGACAGCGCCTTGAAGGTGGCGCCTTCGAGCATCGCCTTGATGTCGTCGGCCTGTGCCTTGTTGGCAATGTCGAGCTTTTGCAGCTTCTTGCGCTCGAAGGCGGTGAGGCGGGCTTCGAAGGTCTCGTTGCGCGGTGTGCCGAGGAGAGCTGATATCTGCCAATATTCCTCGCGGATGAAGCGCTCGATCTCGGATTCGCGGTCGCAGACCAGGCGCAGCGCCACCGACTGGACGCGGCCGGCGGAGCGGGCGCCCGGCAATTTGCGCCACAGGACAGGCGACAGGGTGAAGCCGACGAGATAGTCGAGCGCGCGGCGGGCCAGATAAGCGTCGACCAGCGGCGCATCGATCTGGCGCGGATTGGCCATCGCCTCCAGCACCGACGATTTGGTGATGGCGTTGAAGACGACGCGGCTGACCGGCTTGTCCTTCAGCGCGCGCTTCTGCTTGAGCACTTCCAGAACGTGCCAGGAGATGGCTTCACCTTCGCGATCCGGGTCGGTGGCGAGGATCAGGCCGTCGGCGTCCTTGACTGCCTTGGCGATGTCGGCGAGCCGCTTGCCGGAGGCGGTGTCGACCGCCCAGGACATGGCAAAATCTTCATCCGGGCGCACCGAGCCATCCTTGGCCGGCAAATCGCGGACATGGCCGAACGAGGCCAGAACCTTGTAGTTCCTGCCCAGATATTTGTTGATTGTTTTTGCCTTGGCCGGCGATTCGACGACGACGACGTCCATGAGGTCTCATATCAGCTGTGATGCGGCAGAAGAATTCCGCTGCGCGCGACGAAATCTCGGTTCTGTTCGTCGCTCACATGGCCGCGCTTTTGCATCCGGTCAAGGGCAAGCGCCCAAATTGCGGGGCCGCTGACAGCAATACACTCTTAGAGTGTATGGAGAACATCACATATTTTAGAATGAGTGGGCGCAAGCCTCGGAAGATTGGGAGAGGTTCAATTTGTTGCTGGTCCAATCGGCCTGGAATGGGTCAAGTCGAGTCCGTGACGGCCCGGTCGCCGGACTTGGAGGGATGCCCGGCGGCCGGTGAGAAGTCCCGTTTGGCGGAACTCCCGATGGGGAAATCAGTCCGCCTTGACAACGTGCCAGACGCCGGCGACGCCATCACCGGTCACGTCGCCGGCCTTCTTGTCCTTGATGAAGGTGTAAACCGGCTTGCCGTCATAGGCCCACATCTTGGTGCCGTCGGTACGGTCGACGACGCTCCATTCATCGTCCGCCTTGGCGCCGGCCTTGGCCTTCAGCGGCGGCCAGTTGGTGGCGCACTTGTCGTAGCAGTTGGTCTTGCCCTTCTCGTCCTTGTCATAGGTGTAGAGCGTCATGCCATTGGCGTCGGTGTAGATCTTGGTGCCATTGACCTCGGCTTCCTTCCACGCTTCGGCGGCAAAGGATGCGGCGGTGCTGAGCAGGAGCGCGGCCAGCGCCGCAGTTATCGCTTTCATGGAAATCTCCGTGGCTGATATTCGAAGGCGCGCGGGAAATCGCGGCCTCGTCGTGTCAACGCCCTGCGCGGATGCTTTCTTCCCCGCCCGCGATGACTTGCCACGATGGTGATTGGCGGACGAACCGGCGTGCCGCTATATCGGACGCCAAAGGTTGGAGTTTTGGAATGGCATTGGATATCGGCTATGTCAGCGCGGTCGGGGCGGGGGCCATCTCGTTCCTTTCGCCATGCGTGCTGCCGCTGGTGCCGCCTTATCTCTGTTACATGGCCGGCGTCTCCGTCGACGATTTCCGCGGCAATGCAGGTGCGACGGCACGCGAGGGCGCGCGCGGCGCGCTGCTCTATTCCTCGATCGCCTTCGTGCTCGGTTTTTCCACCGTGTTCGTCGCGCTAGGCGCCGGCGCGTCGACCATCGGCCGGCTGCTGCGCGTCTGGCAGGAGCCGCTGGCGATGGGCGCCGGCGTGCTGATCATCCTGATGGGCCTGAACTTTTTGGGCATCCTGCGCATCCCGCTTCTGTCACGCGAGGCGCGCTTCCAGTCGCAGGGCAAGCCGGCCAGCGCCGTCGCCGCCTATGTCATGGGCCTTGCCTTCGCCTTCGGCTGGACGCCCTGCATCGGCCCGGTGCTGGGGCCGATCCTGACGCTGGCCGGTGGCCGCGAGACGGTCGGCGAGGGGGCTCTTCTGCTCGCCGCCTATTCGCTCGGCCTCGGTATCCCGTTCCTGATTGCCGCGCTGTTCTCCGGCGCTTTCATGCGCTTCCTCGGCAAATTCCGCGTCCATCTCGGCCGCGTCGAAAAGGCGATCGGCGCGCTGCTGGTGGTCGCTGGCGTGTTTTTCCTCACCGGTGGCGTGCAGACGGTGTCGTACTGGCTGCTGGAGAATTTTCCGGTGCTGGGGCGGCTGGGATAGGGTTTAGAATTTGATCCTAAAGTCAGGCTGGCGGATATCGACGAATACCTAGTTCGTTTGCTCACCTTTGCAGCTCAGTGGTCCGGGACAATAGCGTTTCTAAGCGGACCTAGTAGCTTGATCTGAACTTCCCTAGGAAACTCTGTGCTTGAGGTGATGTGAGCAGACAAGGCCTGCGCAAGTTCCATTTTGGTCTTGGTAACACCGTGAGCCGACACGCGATCTCCCACGATGATCAGTTCGCTCGTACTGTGAACCGTCGCTCCAAAGATCGAGCCTAGAAGCGCCGGTGGGTACACGTACTCAATTCCGTTGCCGTCCCACTTCACCACGTTCTGCACAGGAATGCCAAGCCTCTCCACCAATCGCTGCAGCCCCGACTGCATGACCGCGTCTGCAACAACGAAAGTGCGACGGCGGTATGGCCCCGTCTGCAGATCACCCAACGCACTAGACCAAGAATTCAACCTAGCTGCGATATCTCCGCCGCTACTTTCTACCACTATCTTGTGATTTGGAAGCAACATACAAAGTACTCTTTGTATATAAATTTTATCTGTCTCACCTTCTACGAATATTATTGCATCTGGCAAATAGAGATTTCCTAGGTCGTTACCTAGCATTCTAAAGTGAATGTCTATTAGTTCTTGTTTGTCTAGGCACTGCCTAGCTTGAATATTGTTGCCATTTCTACTGACAATGAAGTTGTTTGATGGCGTTCCCTTATCAAGAAAACTATGTGAATGCGTCGTTATCAAGAATCGGGGATTATGGGGGAACAGCTCGTCGTCGCGTTCGCGTGCAACGATCAGAGGGGCGAGTTTTGTTTGCAATACGGGTGATAGCCCCAGCTCGGGCTCATCTAAAGCGACGGTTTGGAAGCGTTCGTCCATCAAGGCTGCGAGCACGCCGAGGAAAAGGCGTGTGCCGCTTGAGGTAACGCTAAGGCTATCGCCATCGATGTTGACGTAGCGATTGCTGAACTCGTTGTTCTCAAACTCTGATCTAACGGAAATTTCAACCCCGAACAGCTCTTGGAAAACTTCAAATAGCTTTTGGCGACGCTCGTTCGTTAAGCGTGTCAATGCTCGGTTTGTGTCATAGAAGCTGCTCTCGAAATTAGAGTACTGGGATTGTCGCTGATTGAACATATTTTGACGAAAATTGCTTAATTCGTTCTCGTCATGGTTAAAAAGAGACATGAAATGAAATGAGTAAAACCGATTCGGGCCTAGATAAAGGACTCGCTCGTTCTCGGCCATTTTCTTTAGGTAGGCCGATTTTCCGGAATTGTTGTAGCCTGTGAGTACTGTAACTTTTCGTTCCTTCTGAATCTCCAATAGTTGCTCTAGGGATGGATTGAACTGCAAGTCGTCAAAAAATCGTGACACTGACCCCCCCTTTGCCATGGCTGCGTCCGCGACCACGCCTGCAAGCCCTACACGAAACCTGTCCTCGATTTTGTGGAGACACATTTCTCGGAGGTCAAAGTCAAGCCATCTTATCAGCAATCATCAGCTCTCCGCCATCTCACCGGAATTTAACCGCATTGGTGCAGCATCGCGCCAGATGCTATTTGTCTACGATTCCTCTTCCCTTTCATACGGTTGATGCCATGAGCCATAGATCCTGTCTGTCCGTCATCCTCGCCGCCGGCGAAGGCACGCGCATGAAGAGCGCGCAGCCGAAGGTGCTGCATCAGATCGCCGGGTTGCCGATGGTGGCCCATGTGGTCAAGGCGGCCGAAGCCGCGGGTGCGAGCGGGCTGGCGCTGGTGATTGGCCATGGCGCCGACGAGATGCGCAAGGCGGCGGCGAAGTTTGCACCGAAGGCGGAAACCTTCGAGCAGGAAAAGCGCTTGGGTACGGCGCATGCCGTTATCGCTGCCCGCGCAGCAATATCGAAGGGTTATGACGACGTCCTCGTGATGTTTGGCGACACGCCACTGATCGATGCGGATGCGCTCACGGTGGCGCGGCGGAGATTGGCGGAAGGTGCTGCCGTCGTGGTGATCGGATTCCGCCCACCCAATCCGGCCGGCTATGGCCGGTTGATCGAAGAGGATGGCAAGCTCACAGCTATCCGCGAAGAAAAAGACTGCTCCGAAGAGGAGAAGAAAATCGGCTTCTGCAATGCCGGCATGATGGCGGTGGCCGGCGCGCACGCGCTGAAACTGCTCGACGCGGTCGGCAACGAGAATGCCAAGGGCGAGTATTATCTGACCGATATCGTCGAGATCGCCAGTGCACAAAATCTCGATGTCGTTGCCACCGAAGCCAGCTTCGAAAGCGCGCTCGGCATCAACAATCGTGCCGAACTGGCGCAAGCCGAAGCCATCTGGCAACAGCGCCGGCGCCATGACGCGATGCTGTCGGGCGTGACTCTGATCGCCCCGGAAACCGTGTTTTTCTCGCACGACACCGAAATCGGCGCCGACACCATCGTCGAACCCAACGTCTGGTTTGGTCCGGGCGTGAGGATCGCCAGCGGCGCCAAAATCCATGCCTTCAGCCACATCGAGGGCGCCACCATCGCTTCCAATTGCGATGTCGGGCCGTTCGCCCGGCTGCGGCCAGGCGCCGATCTCAGGAACAAGGCCAAGGTCGGCAATTTCTGCGAGGTCAAGCAAGCCGTTATCGAGGACGGCGCCAAGGTCAACCATTTGACCTATATTGGCGACGCGCGTGTCGGCGCGGGCGCCAATATCGGAGCGGGCACCATCACCTGCAACTACGACGGCTACTCAAAGTTCTTCACGGACATCGGCGAGGGTGCCTTCATCGGCTCCAATTCCTCGCTCGTGGCCCCGGTCACCATCGGCAATGGCGGCTATATCGCCTCGGGCAGCGTCATCACCGAAAGCGTGCCCGACGATGCGCTGGCCTTTGGCCGGGCCCGCCAGAAGACGATCCCCGGCAAGGGCAAGGAATTGCGCGAACGCTTTGCTTCCGCGGCGGCCGCGAAGAAGAAAGCGGCTGGCGCCGACCACTAGCGATTGGTCGACGGTCTGCTTTCTCGCCGAAGCAATCGAAAAACCGAACGATTGCCGTAACCGGATTGCAAGAGCGGGCTGTCATGGTGCATGCCTGCTGAAGCGTCCGTTACAGCGGACGAAATGC
Source organism: Mesorhizobium sp. CO1-1-11 (assembly GCF_020164995.1). Taxonomy (NCBI): domain Bacteria; kingdom Pseudomonadati; phylum Pseudomonadota; class Alphaproteobacteria; order Hyphomicrobiales; family Phyllobacteriaceae; genus Mesorhizobium; species Mesorhizobium sp. CO1-1-11. The sequence continues at coordinate 112,764 of NZ_JAIUHE010000009.1, read as the reverse complement.
AATGTGACTTTCGCGGCAGGCCGGCCACGCCTAAATATCGCTGGTTTTCCGTGGGCAATCGGGGACTGTCTGCATGTGCGGTATCGTTGGAATCGTCGGCCACTCGCAGGTTGCGCCGCTCATCGTCGACGCACTGAAGCGGCTCGAATATCGCGGCTATGACTCCGCCGGCGTCGCCACCATTGAGAAGGGCGAGCTGGGCCGCCGCCGTGCCGAGGGCAAGCTGGTCAACCTCGAACGCCGGCTCAAGGATGAGCCGCTCGACGGCAGGATCGGTATCGGCCATACGCGCTGGGCAACCCACGGCGTGCCCAACGAGACCAATGCGCACCCGCATTTTTCGGACGGCGTCGCCATCGTCCACAACGGCATCATCGAGAATTTCGCCGAACTGCGCGAGGAGCTGATCCGCGACGGCTATTCCTTCTCGTCGCAGACCGACACCGAGGTCGTGGCACACCTGGTGGCGCGCGAACTCGCCAGGGGGCTCAAGCCGGTCGAGGCCGCGCATCAGGCGCTGAAGCGGCTGGAAGGCGCCTTTGCGCTAGCCATCATGTTCAAGGGTGACGAGGACCTGATCGTCGGCGCGCGCAATGGCCCGCCTTTGGCCGTTGGCCATGGCGACGGCGAGATGTTTTTGGGGTCCGACGCCATCGCGCTCGCTCCGTTCACCAATTCGATCACCTATCTCGAGGACGGCGACTGGGCGGTGGTGCGCCGCGACGGCGTCGCCATCTTCGACATCGACGGCAAAAAGGTCGACCGCAAGCGCCAGCAGTCGCTCTCGACCAGCTTCATGGTGGACAAGGGCAACCGCCGCCATTTCATGGAGAAGGAGATCCATGAGCAGCCCGAGGTGATCTCGCACACGCTGGCTCATTATGTGGATTTCGTCTCCGGCGTCTCCAAGCCGCTTGATCTGCCATTCGACTTCGCCAAGATCGGCCGGCTGGCGATCTCCGCCTGTGGCACCGCCTATCTCGCCGGCCTGATCGGCAAATACTGGTTCGAGCGCTATGCGCGGCTCCCGGTCGATATCGATGTCGCGTCGGAATTCCGTTACCGCGAGATGCCGTTGTCGGCCAACGACGCCGCCTTCTTCATCTCGCAATCGGGCGAGACCGCCGATACACTGGCCTCGTTGCGCTATTGCCGCAAGGCCGGGATGAAGATCGGCGCCGTCGTCAACGTGCGGGAATCGACCATGGCGCGCGAATCCGACGTCGTGCTGCCGACGCTGGCCGGGCCAGAGATTGGCGTCGCTTCGACCAAGGCTTTCACATGCCAGTTGTCCGTGCTCGCGTCGCTTGCCGTGCGCGCAGGCGTGGCGCGCGGAGCGATCTCGAAGGAGCAAGAGAAAACGCTGGTGCGAGCGCTTTCGGAAGCGCCGCGCTACGCCAACCAGGTGCTGAAGCTCGAAGAGCAGATTGAACGTATCGCGCGGGAACTGTCGCGTTACAAGGACGTGCTCTATCTCGGACGGGACACCAATTTCCCGCTCGCCATGGAAGGCGCACTGAAGCTCAAGGAGATTTCCTACATCCACGCCGAAGGCTATGCCGCCGGAGAGCTGAAGCATGGGCCGATCGCGCTGATCGACGAGAACATGCCGGTGATCGTGATCGCGCCGCACGACCGCATCTTCGAAAAGACCGTGTCCAACATGCAGGAAGTGGCGGCGCGTGGCGGCAAGATCATCCTGATCACCGACGCCAAGGGCGCGGCACAGGTGAGCCTGAAGACGATGGAGACGATCGTGCTTCCGGATGTGCCGGAAATCATTTCGCCGATCATCTATGCGCTGCCGATCCAGATGCTCGCCTACTTCGCCGCCGTGTTCATGGGCACCGACGTCGACCAGCCGCGCAATCTGGCGAAGTCGGTGACGGTGGAATAGGCGCTCGTAAACAGGCGCCTTTAAAAACTTCGCAGTTCCAAAGCGCCTTCCGGTTCACTAATGTCGCGTCGCAATAGCGCCTCCGGTGAACCATGTCAGACGCTCCCAAGACTTCCGGCATGACACGGCTGAGGAACTATTTCCTCACGGGCTTCATCGTCTGCGCGCCGCTGGCGATCACCGCCTATATCGCCTGGTCGTTCATCGGCTGGGTCGATTCCTGGGTGAAACCGTATATTCCGGCGCGCTACAGCCCCGACACCTATCTGCCTTTCCCGGTTCCGGGGTTCGGGCTCATCGTTGCGCTCATCCTGATCACACTGATCGGTTTTCTCACCGCCAACATTGTCGGCCGCGCCATAGTCGGCTTTGGCGAGCGCTTGCTTGGCCGCATGCCGCTGGTGCGCGGCATATACGGCTCGCTGAAGCAGATTTTCGAGACCGTGCTGTCGAACAAGGGCGACATGTTCCGCCAGGTTGGGCTGGTCGAATATCCACGCAAGGGCGTGTGGTCGCTGGTGTTCGTCGCCAGCGAAAAGGAAACCGAGATCAACCAGAAGCTCGACCAGGAAGGTGATCCGCTGATTGCCGTGTTCATGCCGTGCACGCCGAACCCGACGACCGGTTTCCTGATGTATGTGCTGAAGTCGGACATCGTGCCGCTCGACATGACGATCGAGGACGGCGCCAAGCTGATCGTATCAGCCGGGTTGGTGGCTCCCGAGGTGAAGACGAAACTGGTGACGCTGAACGGCGAGCCGATCAATGGAACCCTGGCCAATCCGCCGCTAGGGCCTCATCCGGCGCGCAGGAGCCGCACGGCCTCGTCGCGGCCGAACAAGTAGAGCAGGAGCCGCAGCGCCTCGCCGCGGTCCGATTGCAGTTCTGGGTCGCGCGACAGGATCAGCCTGGCGTCGTCACGGGCGGCCTCCAGTAGGTCGGCATGCACCTCGATGCGCGCCACCTGGAAACCCGGCGTGCCGGACTGGCGGGTGCCCAGCAGTTCGCCTTCGCCGCGCAATTTCAGGTCCTCCTCGGCGATCAGGAAACCGTCCTCGGTCTCGCGCATCACCGACAGCCGGCTTTTTGCGGTCTCGCCAAGCGGATCCTTGTACAGCAGCACGCAGGACGAGGGCTTGTCGCCGCGTCCGACCCGGCCGCGCAGCTGGTGCAACTGAGCGAGGCCGAAGCGTTCGGCATGCTCGATGACCATGATCGTGGCGTCAGGAACGTCGACGCCGACCTCGATCACCGTGGTGGCGATCAGGATGCGCGTCTCGCCTTGCTTGAAGGCGCGCATCGCCTCGTCCTTCTCGACACCCTTCATGCGGCCGTGGACAAGGCCGATGCGATCGCCGAACAGCGGCTTCAGCGAGGCAAAGCGATCCTCGGCCGACATCAGTTTTATTTCTTCGGATTCCTCGACCAGCGGGCAAATCCAGTAGATCTTCTGGCCATCCGCGACGGCATCGAGCATGCGGCCGACCAGCTCGTCGAGCCGCTCCAGCGGCAGCGTGACGGTGCGGATCGGCTGGCGGCCGGCGGGCTTTTCCGTCAGCTTCGACACGTCCATGTCGCCGAAGGCGGTCAGCACCAGCGTGCGCGGGATGGGGGTCGCGGTCATGACCAGCATGTCGGGGGCGTCGCCCTTGGCGGTGATGGCAAGCCGCTGGTGGACGCCGAAGCGATGCTGCTCATCGATAACGGCCAGGACCAAGTCGTGGAAGCTGACCGTTTCCTGAAACAGCGCATGGGTGCCGACGACGATGTCGATCTCGCCGCTGGCAAGACCCGCCAGCGTTTCGGCTCGCTCGCGACCCTTTTCACGGCCGGTCAGGATGGCGATGCGCAAGCCGACCTTGGCGGCAAGCGGGGTGATCGTCGCCAGATGCTGGCGCGCGAGGATTTCGGTCGGCGCCATCAGCGCCGCCTGGCCGCCGGCCTCGACAGCGCGTGCCATGGCAAGCAGCGCCACCACCGTCTTGCCCGAGCCGACATCACCTTGCAGCAGCCGCAGCATGCGCTCCGGATCGGCGAGATCAGCGTTGATTTCGGCGAGCGCGAATTCCTGCGAGGGCGTAAGCGAATAGGGAAGGGCTGTACGCAGCTTCTCGACGATGCGCCCATCGCCGACGAGAGGGCGGCCTGACAGGCGCCGCACCTTTGCCCGCACCAGGGCCAGCGAGACCTGGCCGGCGAGCAATTCATCATAGGCGAGGCGGCGCCATGCAGCCCCTTCGACCGCGACATCGATCGGATCAGCGGGATAATGGATGCGGGTCAGCGCGTCGCCGAAGGACGCAAAGCTCTGGCGGCGCATGAAGGCATCATCCTGCCATTCCGGCAGCTCCGGCAGGCGGCCGAGCGCCTGGCCGATCGCCCGGCGCAGCACCTTGCCCGAGAGGCCGGCGGTCAGCGGATAGACCGGTTCGACCAGCGGCAGGTTTTCCGCTTCGCTGGCGAGCGCGATATGGTCGGGGTGGACCATGGTTGGGCGGCCGTTGAACCATTCCATCCGGCCTGACACCACGACATGCTCGCCCACAGGCATTGCCTTTTCGAGATAGGCGGCATGGGCATGGAAGAAGGTCAGGCCGATTTCGCCCGTGTCGTCATGGGCGTATACCCGGTAGGGCACCGACCTGTTGCCGCGCGGTGGCGGCTGGTGACGGTCTATGCGCAGCTCAAGCGTGACGATGGCGCCTTCGGCCGCGAGTGCGATGCCCGGCCGGTTTCGGCGGTCGATGACGGTGTGCGGCAGCACGAACAGGAGGTCGCCGGCGCGTGCGGCGCGGTCGCCGAGATCGGCGGCAACGACCTTCTCGATCAGCGCGCCAACCTTCGGCCCGACGCCGGCAAGCGAGGTGATCGGGACAAACAGGGGATCGAGGATGGAAGGACGCATGATGTCAGCTTATGTCGCGACGGCCGCAGCGCAAGGCTGACAGCGCCCACTATCCACGCTATATGCGCCGCTTGAAGCGAGGATGCGGCACAATGACCGGACCGAAACGATCAAGCGAGGGTCTGGACGCCCATCGCCGCAAGCTGTTGTTCCGTTCCTGGCATCGCGGCATGCGCGAGATGGATCTCATTCTCGGCACCTTCGCCGATGCCGAGATCGGCACCTTGACCGCCGAGGAAATCGACCAATATGAGAGGCTCCTCGATATTGTCGACACGGAATTCCTGCCGCTGGTCACGGGCGAACGCCCGGTGCCGGCGGAGATCGACTGTGCCGTCCTGCAAAAAATCCTGGCGTCCCGCCGGACCATGACTTTCTGAACACAAGCAATTCCAGGAAAAGTGCGCAGCGGTTTTCCCATGGGAATTGCGACAAACAAGACCGTGATTTGATGGCTCTCATTCCCACCATTGGCTTGCCGAAGGGCCGCGCCGGCCAGTTCATCGTCGACGGTGTCGCCGACGGCTACGAGGCTTTCGCACTGGTGCAGACGGCGCTCGAGATCGCGCCCGACAAGCCGGTGCTGTTCGTGGCCCGCGACGGCCAGCGCCTGCCTTCGATCATCGAGGCGCTGTCCTTCGTCGCGCCGGGCCTGCCTGTGCTGGAACTGCCTGCCTGGGACTGCCTGCCATACGACCGTGTCTCGCCCGGTTCGGATGCCGCCGCCAAGCGCCTCGATGCGCTGACCGCCATGATCGCACTGGCGAAGAAGCCGCACCGTGCCGTCATTCTCACCACCGCAAATGCGCTGCTGCAGCGCATTCCGCCCGCGGAGCTTGTCGAAGCCCAAACCTTCCACGCCAGGCCCGGCAACCAGATCGACATGAATGCGCTGATCGCCCGGCTGGAGACGTCGGGATTCGAGCGGGTGCCGACCGTGCGCGGCATCGGTGAATTCGCGGTGCGCGGCGGCATTCTCGACCTCTTTGCGCCCGGCTGGAGCGAGGCGCTGAGGCTTGATTTCTTCGGCGACACGCTGGAATCGATCCGCGTCTTCGATGCCGCCACGCAGCGCACCATCGGCCAGCGCAAGTCTATGGCGCTTCAGGCGATGAGCGAGGTGGCGCTGACGCCCGAAACCATCAGCCGCTTCCGCCGCTCCTATATCGAGGCTTTCGGCGCGCCCCAGCGTGACGACGGCCTCTATGCGGCGGTCAGCGAGGGCCGGCGCTTCGCGGGCATGGAGCATTGGCTGCCGTTCTTCTACGAGCGGCTGGAGACGGTGTTCGACTATCTGCCCGACGCACCCGTGGTTTTCGACCATCTGGCACATGAGGCGCTGGCCGAGCGCCATACGCTGATCCTCGATCACTACGAGGCGCGCAAAAAGCAGGCTGACGCGGCGCTCAAGGATGCGGTCCCCTACAAGCCGGTGGCGCCGGATCTGCTCTATCTCTCGCCGGAGAATCTGAAGGCTTCGCTTGGCGAGCGCGAAGACATCGACTTTACCGTGTTCGACGCGCCGGACCTGGGGAGCAAGAAAGTCTTCCACGCCGGCTCGCGCCATGGCCGCAGCTTCGTCGAGGAGCGAGCCGATCCGAACGTCAATGTCTTCGATGTGGTCGTCCGGCACATAGCCGACGAGCGCGCGGCGCGCCGCCGGGTCGTCATCGCTGGCTGGACCGAGGGCTCGCTCGACCGCCTTGGCCAGATCCTGGCCGAGCACCATCTCGGCAATCTCAAGCAGGTCGAGACGTTGGCGGAGGCCGAACAGCTCGAGCCGGGACAGGCCGCATTGGCGGTTTTGCCGCTGGAATCCGGTTTTGAGACTGAAAAGCTGGTCGTCGTCGCGGAACAGGACATTCTGGGCGACCGGCTGATCCGCCGTTCGAAGCGCAAGAAGCGCGCGTCCGACTTCATCGCCGAAGCCTCGGCCTTGTCGGCCGGCGATATTGTCGTCCATGCCGACCATGGCATTGGCCGTTTCATCGGTCTGCGCACCATCGAAGCGGTTGGCGCGCCGCATGACTGCCTGGAAATCCACTATGCCGGCGACGACCGGCTGTTCCTGCCGGTGGAAAACATCGAGCTGCTGTCGCGCTACGGCTCCGACACGGCCGAAGCGACGCTGGACAAGCTGGGCGGCGGCGCCTGGCAGTCGCGCAAGGCGAAGCTGAAGCGGCGCCTGCTCGACATGGCCGGACAACTGATCCGCATCGCCGCCGAGCGGCAGATGCGGGCCGCACCGGCCCTGGTGCCGGCCGAAGGCCTCTATGACGAGTTCGCCGCCCGGTTCCCTTACGAGGAAACCGACGACCAGCAGACGGCCATCGACTCGGTACGTGACGATCTCGGCGCGGGCAGGCCGATGGACCGGCTGATCTGCGGCGATGTCGGCTTCGGCAAGACCGAAGTGGCGCTGCGCGCCGCCTTTATCGCGGCGATGGAAGGGTTTCAGGTCGCGGTGGTGGTGCCGACGACACTGTTGTCGCGCCAGCATTTCAAGACATTCTCGCAGCGCTTTTCCGGACTGCCGATCCGTGTCGCACAGGCGTCGCGGCTGGTGGGCTCAAAGGAATTAGCCGAGACCAAGAAGGGCATTGCCGAAGGGCAGGTCGATATCGTTATCGGCACCCATGCGCTGCTGGGCTCCGCGATTTCGTTCAAGAATCTCGGCCTGCTGATCATCGACGAGGAGCAGCATTTTGGCGTCAAGCATAAGGAACGGCTGAAGGACCTGAAGACCGACGTCCATGTTCTGACCCTGTCGGCGACGCCGATCCCGCGCACGCTGCAACTGGCGCTGACGGGCGTGCGCGAACTGTCGCTGATCGCCACGCCACCGGTCGACCGCATGGCGGTGCGCACCTTCATCTCGCCCTTCGACCCGCTGGTCATTCGCGAGACGTTGTTGCGCGAGCGCTACCGAGGCGGCCATTCCTTCTATGTCGTTCCGCGTATCAGCGATCTGGCGGAAATCCATGATTTCCTGAAGGAATCTGTTCCTGAGCTGAAGGTAGCGGTGGCGCATGGGCAGATGCCACCGGGCGAACTCGACGACATCATGAACGCGTTCTACGACGGCCAGTACGATGTGCTTTTGTCGACGACCATCGTCGAATCCGGACTCGACATCCCGACCGCAAACACGCTGATCATCCACCGCGCCGACATGTTCGGCCTGTCGCAGCTCTATCAGTTGCGCGGCCGCGTCGGGCGCTCGAAGGTGCGCGCCTATGCGCTGTTCACCCTGCCGGCCAACCGCAAGCTCACCGACACTGCCGAGCGCCGTCTGAAGGTACTGCAGTCGCTCGACACGCTCGGCGCCGGTTTCCAGCTCGCCAGCCATGACCTGGATATCAGGGGCGCCGGCAACCTGCTGGGGGAGGAACAGTCCGGGCACATCAAGGAGGTCGGTTTCGAGCTCTACCAGCAGATGCTGGAGGAAGCGGTCGCCGAGGTGAAGGATTCCGGCGAGGTGCAGGATGGCGGCTGGTCGCCGCAGATCGCCGTCGGCACGGCAGTGATGATCCCGGAAGGCTACGTGCCGGACCTGCAGCTCAGGCTGGCGCTTTACCGCCGCCTTGGCGATCTCGAAAACACCGAGGAGATCGACGCCTTCGGCGCCGAACTGATCGACCGTTTCGGCCCGTTGCCGGAGGAAGTGAAACATCTCCTCAAGATCGTCTTCATAAAGGCGCTGTGCCGCAAGGCCAATGTCGAGAAGCTCGATGCCGGGCCGAAGGGTATCGTCATCCATTTCCGCAAGCGCGAGTTCTCGAACCCGGTCGGGCTGGTCAAGTATATTGGCGAGCAGGGTTCGCTGGCCAAGATCAGGGCCGACCATAGCGTGGTCTTCATCCGCGACTGGCCGACGGCGGAGAAGCGTCTGGCGGGCTCGGCTGTGGTCATGACGCAACTGGCGCGACTGGTGGAGAAGGCAGCCTGATCTCGCCTTTCTGACCGTCCTGGGCGCGTCAGCCATTCGCCAGCACCGAAATTCCGGTCTAGAATAGGAAATCGGCTTCGTGTATGGAGCCGCCACCCCAGTTTGGGGCGGGAAATGGCGGGCGAGGGTGTCCGCCGGAAAGAGCGTTGGGTGCAGCGATGACGAAATGGTCGCCGAATTCGTGGAGAGCAAAGCCGATCAAGCAAGTTCCCGCCTATCCGGACCTTGCCGCGCTGAAGAATACGGAAGCCCAACTCGCCACCTTCCCGCCGCTGGTCTTTGCCGGCGAAGCGCGCAAGCTGAAGAAGCAGTTGGCGGCGGTTGCCGCCGGCGAAGCCTTCCTGCTCCAGGGTGGTGATTGCGCGGAGAGTTTTGCCGAGCATGGCGCCGACAACATCCGCGACTTCTTCCGCGTCTTCCTGCAGATGTCCGTGGTGCTGACCTTCGCCGGTGCGCAGCCGGTGGTGAAGGTTGGCCGTGTCGCCGGCCAGTTCGCCAAGCCGCGCTCGTCCGACAACGAGACCAAGGGCGAAGTGACGCTGCCGAGCTATCGCGGCGACATCATCAACGGCATCGAGTTCGACCAGAAGTCGCGCATTCCCGATCCCGCCCGCCAGGAAATGGCCTACCGCCAGTCGGCGGCCACGCTCAACCTCCTGCGTGCCTTCGCGCAGGGCGGTTATGCCAGCCTGGAGAATGTGCATCGCTGGATGCTCGGCTTCGTCTCCGACAGCCCGCAGGGCGAGAAATACGAGTCGCTTGCCAACCGCATCACCGAGACGATGGATTTCATGCGCGCGGTCGGCATCACGTCCGAAACCAATTTCGCGCTGCGCGAAACCGACTTCTACACCAGCCACGAGGCTCTGCTGCTCGGCTACGAGGAGGCGCTGACCCGTGTTGATTCCACCTCGGGCGACTGGTACGCCACGTCGGGTCACATGATCTGGATCGGCGACCGCACGCGTCAACCCGACCACGCCCATGTCGAATATTGCCGCGGCATCAAGAACCCGCTCGGCCTGAAATGCGGTCCGTCGCTGACGCCGGACGGTCTGCTGGAACTGATCGACCTGCTGAACCCCGAGAACGAGCCGGGCCGGCTGACGCTGATCGCCCGCTTCGGTTCGGACAAGGTTGCCGACCATCTGCCGAAGCTGGTGCGCGCTGTGCAGAAGGAGGGCCGCAGCGTGGTCTGGTCGTCGGATCCGATGCATGGCAACACGATCGAGGCGGCCGGCTACAAGACACGGCCCTTCGACCGCATCCTGAAGGAGGTGCAGACCTTCTTCGAGGTGCACCGCGCCGAAGGCACGCATCCGGGCGGCATCCATGTTGAGATGACCGGCAAGAACGTCACCGAATGCACCGGTGGCGCCCGTGCCATCACCGCCGAGGAGTTGCAGGACCGCTACCACACCCATTGCGATCCGCGCCTCAATGCCGACCAGGCGATTGAACTGGCCTTCCTGGTCTCGGACCTGTTGAAGAAGAGCCATCCGGTGCAGCACAAGCAAGCGGTCAACGGCTGATCCGCCACGGCCTTGCCAAATTGAAGAGCAGCCGCGCAGCCGGGGGCGCCATGGACCTAGCGACCGTCTTTCAGGTCTATTCCTATGGCCTGCCGGCCCGGCCGGACGATATAGAGCGGCTGTGCCAGATCTATCCGGACATTCCCGCCGGCTATTTTGAGATGGTCAAGGAAATGACCAACTTGGTCCTGCTGTGGAACCGCCACGGCGAATTGCGCCTCTGGGGTCCCGAGCAAGTCGTGGTGATGGACCAGGCCTATGGCGTGTCGGCGGCAATCCCCGGGGCGATGCCCTATGGCGACAATGGCGGCGGCGAATTGCTGGTTCATGGCGTGGGACCCGCGGGGCTGGCCACCTATCTGGTCGACACCGGATCCTTGTTTCTCGACGAAGACGCGCCGCTGGTCGCGCCCGACCTGCAACAATTGCTGCACACCGCACAAGGCGCGGAGCTGATCTTCAAATCGGACCAAATGTCCGAAAAAGACATTGGGCCGCCGCGTTTCGAAGAGGGCCAGTATCGCTGATGACGGGAGCCCGCCGAGAGGTCGGGCTATCAGGAAAGCGCGCCTGAAACCCCATCCCGTCGGTTGTCAGTCTTTCTTGTAGAGCAGCCAGCTTTTGCCGGCGCGCCCTGCCATGGCTGAATGCCTGCTGACGCGGTTGCGCCCGCTGACCTTGGAGCGGTAGAGCGCCCGATCCGCCTTGGTGTAGAGGTCTTCGGGGCCTTCAGCCTCTGATGCCATGCAGATGCCCATCGATACCGTCACGGTCCCGTAATTCATGCCGGTCTGGCTGCTGGTGAACGGCGTCTGCTCGATCAGGGCGCGAATGCGTTCCGCGATCTCGTAGGTTGCGTCCTCGCTGGCGCCCTCGATGATCAGCGCGAACTCCTCGCCGCCGGTTCGGGCGACGAACATGTCGCCGCGGATGCTGGTCTGGAAAATCTCGGCGATGATCTGGATGATCTTGTCGCCGACAGGATGGCCATAGCGGTCATTAATGTCCTTGAACCGGTCGATGTCGACAAGGACAAGGGCATTGAACAGAATACCCTTGTTGCTGTTGTAGATCCTGGTGATTTCCTTGTCGAAAGCGCGACGATTCCAGATCTGGGTCAACGGATCCGTATCGGCCAGCCGCTTGTATTCCTCGAGCTTCGACTTGACGCTCTCAAGCTCCGCCGTCTTGTCGCTGAGCGTCGAGGCGACCTGCCGGCCGTGGTCGATCGTCGAATTGGTTGCGATCGTCATTGCGTTGGCGATCTTTTGCAGAAGATCCTGGGAGAGAAGGCTGCGGTTGCTCAGGCCACTGGATGTCTCGTCGAGGATCCTGCCGTATTTTTCGATATGGCTGCGCTCGCTGCGCAGAAGCGACGCGACCTCCTCAAGCTCCTTGGCGATGACGTCCCGGGCATGCTCGATGATGCCGGGGCCATGATTATGGGCAAAGAAAGCGCGCCCGATCTGATCCAGCTCATCCTGCGTCGGCCGGCTGCTCAGCGACAAGACGGCAAGACCGAGCTCGCGGTTGGTGCCGCTCAGGGCCTCATAGAAGATCTCGTAGTTGCGCGGCAGGCCGAGCACGCCAAGCTGGCGCATGGTGGCCACGACTGTGCTTGCGATCTCAGTGTTTCGTTCGGTCTGGGTGGCCGCCGGCTGCATGGTTGTTCGCTCTTCCCTTGGGAACGCGCCTGAACTTGGCGCATATCCATCATCGCTGACGCGGGGACGCCACCCATTCGAAGCCGACACACGAAAAGGCGCGTCCCCACACGCGACCTTCGATGGAGATCACCATAGATGCAGTAGCGCTAAAGTTTCCTTAATCGACAGAACTCACGCCTTTTCGCTACATCAGGCTGCATGCGTCCAACCAGACTATCAACCTCCAGGCAGCGCTGATTGGCGGCGTTGCATGCAAATTCGCGGCTGAGCGAAACTGAACTTCGGATTTTCCACAACAACAGATGTCGCAATTGCTTACGCATGACGGCCGCAAAGCTGGAATGCTGGTGCCTTCGTCAGACTACAGTTTAGGGGAGAAACCCAGTGCGGGAGAGTCACCAGGGATCATGCCTGTGCGGAGCGGTCCGCTTCCGGACAAGTGGGGCACTGCGTGGCGTCGTCTACTGCCATTGTTCGCAATGCCGCAAACAGAGCGGGCATTTCTATGCCGCGACCAATGTTGCCGATACCGACATCGTGATCGAAGGCACGGAAAGCATCACCTGGTATGAAGCGTCCGGCTTCGCCAGGCGCGGCTTTTGCAAGACATGCGGGTCGCTGCTGTTCTGGAAGGCAATGGACCAAGACCATATCTCGGTCATGGCGGGATCGTTCGACAAGCCGACAGCGCTCGAGGGCGAATGTCATATCTTCGTCGGCGACAAGGGCGACTATTATTCGATCGACGATGGGCTGCCGCAGTTTGAAAAGTCGACACCGGCCATACCGGTAGCCGAATGAAATTTGGACGATCCGCCTTATTCCATTGATCGGGGCATTGCTTTATCCCGGGCCGGTGATTCCGAGAGGGGCCTTGGCATGCAGCGGCTGATCGATGCTTTTATCAATTCGGTGCGGGCATTTCGCAAGCTTGCGGTTAGCGAGAAGGCTTTCCAGCAGGAACTGATGCTGCTGGTGCTGGCCTTGCCCGCTGGCTGGTTCGTTTCGGTGTCTTGGCGCGGTTACGCGCTGCTGATCGGCGCGGTGCTCCTCTTGATCATGGTCGAAGTGCTGAACACGGGCATCGAGGCGGCGTGCGACGCAATTTCTCGTGAATTCCATATCGATATCCAGCTCGCCAAGGATTGCGGCTCGCTGGCGGTGCTGATTTCTGTGGTGATTGCCGGCGGCGTCTGGGGCATCGCTCTCATCGAGCGCATAACGGGGGTGCCGATCTGAAGCTTTGATGCCTATATGACGGTCACCAAAGGAGACCGTCATGGCAGAGGTCACGAATTCATCGCTTCTCGAACGCCTGGGCCTGCCGGACGACCTGCGCTGGCTGGCCGACAAATATCCCCGCGAAAACTGGCAGGCTCACGCCAACATTCACGGCATGGCCAATATGTGGCTGCAGCGGCACGACATGTTCCGCGAACTCGGCGGCATGCTCACCGGCGGCATTGGCAACTATCGCGAAGGCAGACTGACGGCCCCCGATTTCGCGCGCTGGTTCGCGCCGCGCCTCAACCATTTTCTCGGGCATCTCGACGGCCACCACAATGTCGAGGACTACCAGTATTTCCCGGCCTTCACCAAGGCGGAGCCCCGTCTGAAGCGCGGGTTCGAGATTCTCGATGCCGACCACCACACCATCCATGAAGGATTGGAGCGCAACGCCGAGGCGGCGAACGCCTTCATCCGCACACTTCAGGAGAGTGAGGACAAGCAGCGCTTCGCCGCCGATGCCTATGCCGACGAAAACAACCGTCTGATCGCGATGCTGAACCGGCATCTGGCCGATGAGGAGGACCTGATCATCCCGCTCATCCTCGATCGGGGGGACCAGGCGCTCGGCATCGACTAACGGTCAAAACTCCTTGTCGCGCTCCCGCTTGGCGACATGGCGGGCGACAAACCAGGCAAGCACGGCCACGGCAAGGCCGATGCCGAGCCCGACGAACAGCCGCTCGTGCCGCATCAGCGCCTGGCCAATCAACTGTTCGGCTCCCAATCCGAAGACATAGCCGATCGTGCTGAACAGGACCGCCCAGATGACCGAGGAAATGGCGTTGAGGATGACGAAGCGCGGCGCCGCTATGGTCGAAAGGCCGGCCGCGATGCCGCCGACCAGGCGCATGCCGTAGACATAGCGGTTCGACAGCACGAAGATGTTGGGATGGGTGTTGAGCAGGCGGTAGGCGCGGCGAAAGCCGGGCCGCCGGCGCAGCCTGACGACATGGCGATTATCGGCGAAACTTCTGCCGAGGATGAAGAAAAAGGTGTCGCCAGCGAAGGCGCCCAGCGCTGCCGCGACGAAGGCATGCCACAGCACGAAAACATGCTGGTGGGCGAAAAAACCTCCCAGGATAGCGGCACTTTCGCCTTCGGCCACGCAGCCGAGAAAAACCGCCAGCAACCCGTATTGCTCGATGAAATGGTGGATCGCTTCGGTCATGAGGCCGACTGCTGTGACAGTCTTTCGTCGATCCGCTTGACCAGTTCGGCCAGCCGCACGATTTCGTCGCGCATGCCGATGATCTGGCTGTGGCGCAGTTCGTCCAGCTTCTCATGCAGCGCCATGATCTCGATCTCGGCCTTCAGATTGACCTCGTAATCATGGGCGGCATCGATGCGGTCGCGTTCGGTCTGGCGGTTCTGCGCCATCATGATCACCGGCGCCTGCAATGCGGCGACCATCGACAGGACGAGGTTGAGGAAGATGAAGGGGTAGGGGTCGAATGCATCGCGCGACAACAGCCAGACATTGGCTGATGTCCACACGATCAGGAAGGCGATGAAGGTCAGGATGAACGACCAGGAGCCGCCGATGCGGGCGATCGTATCGGCAAGGCGGTCGCCAAAAGTCTGGTGGAAAGCGACGGCCTTGTTGGTGTCCCTGGTGATGGTGGTACGCTCGATGGTGCTTTGCAGCACCCGGTTTTCCAACTGGCTCAGCCCATCCGGCTTCCGCTTCAGCCAACGGTTCGCCAGGTCGTCGATGGTCTTGTTCATGGCCGTCTCCAAGCGCTTTGCTGCGCTAAAGCGCGTCGCGTCGAAGCGGATTGAGGCGACGCGCTTTAGGTTTTTGCTTTTATGCATGTCGTCTTCCCAAAACCGAGGTCACTTTTGGGCGACATGCATTAGAGGTAGAGGCTGCCGGCCCGGGCGGGAAGTGCTAGAATTTGAGGCGAACCGAGGGGACCGATGGCCGACTTCAAGAAAATTCGCGCTCGCGCGGCAAATCGCAAGGGCGGTGAGGCGGAACTGACCTCGCTGTTGGGTCCGATACCCGACAATGCCGCCGTCGCCGATATTGCCGACGCCCGCATCCTTTCGACCATGGCCGAGCGCGTCTTTGCCGCCGGTTTCGTCTGGCGCGTCATCGAGCAGAAATGGCCCGGTTTCGAGGAAGCGTTCCTGCGCTTCGAGCCGAAGCGGCTTTTGTTCCAGCCCGACGATTTCTGGCACGACCTGGCCTCGGACCAGCGCATCGTGCGCAATCCGCAGAAGATCAGGTCCGTTCGCGACAACGCCGCCTTCGTCGAGCGCGTGTCCCGGGAACATGGCGGCTTCGGCAATTTTCTCGCCGAATGGCCCGCCGATGACCAGGTCGGGCTGATGGCCTATCTCGGCAAGCATGGCAGCCGGCTCGGCGGCAACACCGGCCAGTATTTTTTGCGCTGGCTGGGCTGGGATGCTTTCGTCATTTCGGCCGACATGGCGGCAGCCCTTCGCGACGCGGGCCTCGACATCGCGGACAACCCGACATCGAAGAAGGACCTCGACAAGATCCAGGTCCAGATCAACCGATGGGCCGACGAGACAGGGCTGCCGCGCCGGCATCTCTCGCGCATCCTGGCCATGTCGATCGGCGAAAACCACTCTCCGCAATCGCTGCGCGAGTATATGGGCGACGATTGACGGGCTGAATTGGTCCAAACGAACGCCATTGCGAGGTGAATTCCGCCGCGCTAAGTCAGCAGCATGACCAAGAAGCTCGACATACTGCGTATCGCCATCGCCCAGCTCAACCCGACTGTCGGCGACGTCGCCGGCAACCTCGCCAAGGCGCGCGAGGCGAGGGCGGATGCCGCCCGCCAGGGCGCCGATCTCGTGCTCTATACCGAGCTTTTCCTCGCCGGCTATCCGCCGGAGGATCTGGTGCTCAAGCCGGCTTTCCTCAAGGCATGCGAGCGGGCAGCACAGGATTTTGCCGCGGACACCGCCGATGGCGGTCCCGGCGTCATCATCGGCACGCCGCTGAAGCGCAAGAGCGGCACGCATAATTCCATCGTCTTCGCCGATGGGGGCAAGATCATCGCCGAACGCTACAAGCTCGACCTGCCCAATTACGGCGAATTCGACGAGAAGCGCGTCTTCCAGGCCGGGCCCGAGATCCAGGGACCGGTCAACTTCCGCGGCGTGCGCATCGGCATACCGATCTGCGAGGACATCTGGGGCGACGTCGCGGTCTGCGAGACGCTGGCCGAAAGCGGCGCGGAAATCCTGCTGGTGCCGAACGGGTCGCCCTATTATCGCGCCAAGATCGACGTTCGCCACCAGGTCGTGATCAAGCAAGTCATCGAATGCGGCCTGCCGATGATCTATGCCAACCAGCTCGGCGGCCAGGACGAGCTGATCTTCGACGGCGCCTCCTTCGCCATCGGGGCGGACAAGACGCTCGCCTTCCAGATGAGTCAGTTCGAGGATGCGGTCGACGTCACCACCTGGAAACGTACCGATGATGGCTGGGTCTGTTCGGAAGGACCGATGTCGAAAATCCCGGACAAGGAGGAGGCCGACTACCGCGCCTGCATGCTCGGCCTGCGCGATTACGTCAACAAGAACGGCTTCAAGAATGTGGTGCTTGGCCTTTCCGGCGGCATCGATTCCGCGATCTGTGCCGCATTGGCCGTCGATGCGCTGGGCGAGGAACGGCTGCGTGCCGTCATGATGCCTTATCGCTACACTTCGAAGGATTCCCTCAAGGACGCCGAGGACTGCGCCCGCGCCCTCGGCTGCCGCTATGACATCGTGCCGATCTTCGAGCCCGTCGAAGGCTTTTTGCATGCGCTGACGCAATTGTTCGAAGGCACCAAGGAAGGCATCACCGAGGAGAATTTGCAGAGCCGCGCGCGCGGCACCATCCTGATGGCGATCTCCAACAAATTCGGCTCGATGGTCGTCACCACGGGCAACAAGAGCGAGATGTCGGTCGGCTACGCCACGCTCTACGGCGACATGAATGGCGGCTTCAATCCGATCAAGGACCTTTACAAGATGCAGGTCTACGCGCTCTCGCGCTGGCGCAACAGCCATGTGCCGCCGGGTGCGCTCGGGCCTTCGGGCGAGGTGATCCCGAAGAACATCATCGACAAGGCGCCATCGGCCGAATTGCGCGAGAACCAGACCGACCAGGATTCGCTGCCGCCCTATCCGGTGCTGGACGACATCCTCGAATGCCTGGTCGAGAACGAGATGGGCGTCGACGACATCGTCTCGCGCGGCCATGACCGGGCGACGGTGGCGCGCATCGAACATCTGCTCTACATCGCCGAGTACAAGCGCAGGCAGGCGGCACCGGGTGTGAAGATCACCAGGAAGAATTTTGGCCGCGACCGCCGCTATCCCATCACCAATCGTTTCAGGGATCGTGGCTGAAGCGCAGTTCGTCTGCTGGGCGAAAATACGCGGCATGGCGGGATAGGGATACCAGCATGCCTGACTGTGAAATCAGCTTCGACCTCTCACGGATCGACTTTCGTGCGACCTCCGACCTGTTGATGGAAAGCTACTGGGGAGCTGGACGCAGCGACGAGTTCCATCGCCGGGCCTTTGCCAACTCGTTCTGCGCCGCCGCCTACATCGCCGGCAAACAGGTCGGTTTCGGCAGGGCGATCACCGACCGCACGGTATTCGCCTATCTCGCGGATATCATCGTCTGGCCCGAGCATCGCGGGCAGGGCGTCGGCTTGCGGCTGGTGCGGACACTCATCGACCATCCTGAACTCAGCACCGTCTCGCATTGGAGCCTGTCGACCAGCGACGCGCATGGGGTCTATGAAAAGCTGGGTTTCAAGGCATCGATGGATGGGCGATACATGCGCCTCGATCGTGCGCCGCATGCCGGGTGAACGACGTGCGACGGCGATAGGCAGGGATAGCGACTGTTGCAAAATCGCCTCATCGGCTGGGCCAGAGATGCTTTTGGCCATGGCTTGCCTTGGCGCGCAATCGAAGCACCCCTATAAGAGCCTTTCCGCGATTCCCTTCAGGGAGGACCGAATGCCAGGATTTGACATCGTTATGCGAGGCCGCGAGGCCTAGGTCTGCGCCGGTGTTCCGAAGTATCGGAACCATACCGGGCGTAGAAAAGGCATTTGCCGCTGCCGGTCGCCGCCCATGGGCAGGCGACCAACGCCGAACCTCCGCATTCATGGGCAATTCGCCCCGGCGCGGTTTTTCAACCTTCGACCTTTATTTGGGATCGGGCTCGTTTTGCGCCCGAATGACATCATGGCTCGTTTCAAGATCGATTTGCGCGCGAGCGCCTTTCGCAGCGTTCTTGGCTTCACACTTACCCATTGGCGGCGTCAGCCTTGGCGGCTCTCGCTCATCATTGGCGGTTTCCTGCTGTCGACGCTGGCCGACGTGCTGACGCCGCTCTACTCCGGTCGGCTGGTCGATGCTGTCGCCAGCAGCGCCGGAGCGGATGCCATTGCCTGGAACGCCGCGATGACGGCATTTTTCTTCTTGATGGCGCTGGCGCTGACTGGCGTCGTGTTGCGCAATCTTGCCTTCATGGGCATCGTGGAGCTGACACTCAAGATGATGGCCGACATCGCGGCCGACGCCTTCCATCGCGTTCAGCGCTTTTCGACCGACTGGCATGCCAACTCGTTTGCCGGCTCGACGGTGCGCAAGGTGACGCGCGGCATGTGGGCGCTCGACCTGCTCAACGACACGATCCTGATCGCGCTGCTGCCGTCGGTGGTCATGCTCGCCGGCTCGACGCTGCTGCTCGGCTGGTTCTGGCCGCTGATGGGCGTGGTCGTCGCGGCCGGCTCCCTGCTGTTCATCACGGTGACGGCCATGTTGTCGCTTGGCTATGTCGCCCCCGCGGCAAGGCTTGCGAACACCTGGGACACGCGCCTCGGCGGCTCGCTGGCCGACGCGGTCAGCTGCAACGCCGTGGTCAAGGGCTTTGGCGCCGAGACGCGCGAAGAGCGCCGCCTCGCCAGGGTGGTCGCCAAATGGCGCGAGCGCACGCGGCGCACCTGGGTGCGCGGCACCATCAACGGCACCACCCAAGGGGCGCTGCTGCTGGTCATGCGGGCCGCCGTGATCGGCCTGGCGCTGATGCTGTGGTCGTGGGGGCAGGCGAGCGCCGGCGATGTCGCTTTCGTGCTGACCTCATTCTTCGTGCTGCAAGGCTATTTGCGCGATATCGGCACGCATATCCGCAATTTGCAGCGTTCGATCAACGACATGGAGGAACTGGTCGATTTCCAGTCCGAACCGCTCGGCATCGAAGACAGGCCCGGCGCCGAACCGATTGCCATCACGCAGGGCCACATCGCCTTCGACAACGTCACCTTTCACTACGGCAATCACCGGTCGCCGCTCTACCGTGACTTTTCGGTGGATATCGCGCCGGGCGAACGTGTCGGGCTCGTCGGTCACTCGGGTTCGGGCAAGACCACATTCGTCAAGCTCATCCAGCGGCTCTATGACGTGAATGCGGGAAAGATCGTGATCGATGGCCAGGATATCTCACAGGTCGCCCAGGCGTCGCTGCGCGCCCAGATCGCCATCGTTCAGCAGGAGCCGATCCTGTTCCACCGGTCGCTGGCCGAAAATATCGCCTATGCCAGGCCAAGCGCGACGCAGGGGGAGATCGAGCATGCCGCCAGGCTGGCGAGCGCGCATGACTTCATCACCAGCCTGCCGAAGGGCTATGGGACGCTGGTCGGCGAACGTGGCGTGAAACTGTCGGGCGGCGAGCGCCAACGCGTGGCGATCGCCCGCGCTTTCCTGGCCGATGCGCGCATCCTGATCCTGGACGAGGCGACGTCGAGCCTCGATTCGGAATCGGAGGTGCTCATCCAGCAGGCGATGGAACGGCTGATGGTCGGCCGCACGACACTGGTCATCGCGCATCGGCTTTCGACGGTGCGGGCGCTCGACAGACTGCTGGTCTTCGATCGCGGCAAGATCGTCGAGGAAGGCTCGCATGACGAGTTGATCCGGCTGAAGGGCGGCATCTACCGCCGCCTGTTCGAGCGCCAGGCGCTGGAACTTACCAAGGGCCTCGTGATGTGATCCGAGGTGGCCTCCGGCTGCCGGGGGCCACCTCTATCGGTTGCCATAAGCCGGCGAGCCATGTGGCGCTCGCAATCGCAGCGCGAAGCCAAAGTCCCAAGTGCGGGACGTCTGTTTACGTTACCGGCCGAGATTCGTTGTTTCCACTTTTGGTTGCTGTACTCTGTAAAAGCAACCTACTCGGTGTTTACGATGCATCTCGTTTCCGCAAATGCCGGCGCGCAAAAGGTGACGGCCCCGTCGGTGCTGGACTCCCAGCACGGCTCGGTTCGGCCACTCGCCGCCGAAGATCTCGAGCGCGTCGCGGCACTCTTCCTGACGAAGTTTCGCCGCCGCCGCCGTCACCTCCTCGATCGCGCTATCGAGGAGACGGCCGAATACATGAGAAAGATCTATCTTGACCCCGCCGGCCTGTCCGGTGCGAGCAGCGCTCTTGTCCAGATCAACCGGCAGGGCGATCTCGGCGGGTTCCTCGGCGTCCTGAAAGCCCGTTACGAGTTCAACGGCGCTGGATTGAATGCGGCGATCATCGGTCCGTTCATGGCCGACACCGGCGCCGACGATGGCTCGGCAGGACCGCAATTGCTGCGCGCCTTGCACCAAGGCGAATTCGATCTGCAACTGACGGATTCGGCCAACCGGGTCTCCCTGGCCTTCGCGCGACCGATGAAATACCAGCTCCTGCCGGTCCACTGCCTGGGATGGACCTGCATCTTGCGGCCAGCCGCGATGGCCGCCGCCGCGCTGCACCGTAAATGGCCCGGCCTGCCTCGCTTGGCACTCGATCCCTGCGCGAGAGCATTCGACGCTGTCGCGAAGCGAAGGTTCGGATCGCCTTTCCAGCCTTCATCGTCGCATCGGGTCCATGCCGAGCCGATCAATGCCGCGCAGTTTGCCGAGCGGCTGCCGACCTTTCTCTCCGATTACGCTCTTCGGCCGAGTTGGAAGGACGGCGAACTGCCGCGGCTGCTCGCGCTGGCGGCCGAGAAGCGGGCCGACGGACCACTTCATTTCGGCGGGACTTACGATGAGACAGGCAAAATGCTCGGTTGCTATGCCTTTTACGGCCGAGTCGGAGACATGGCGGTCCTGCTGCAAATCCAGGCTTCCGGACACCACTGGGGCGCGACGCTGGACGGCCTCGTCGCGGCAGCGCGGGATATGGGCTGCGCAGGCATCACCGGGCAGACACAGGGCAAGTTCATGCCTCACCTCTTCGGCTACAGGAATGTCTTCTTCCGCTATGCCGGCGGGACGATGGTTCGCTCGCGAATCGCCGAGGTCACGCAAGCGGTCCGTTCCGGCGACATCGCTATCGGCGGCTTGATGGGCGACCGCTGGACCCGCTTGAGTTCAGACGACTTCGGCCGCTGATCGTCGTCAACCACCTATTCGTCGGCTCCGCCGGCTGCTTGCCCTCTCACGGCGGGCCTTGCGCCGCCTGCCGGCCCGGTCTTTTCATTCCAGCCGCCATGTTCTATGTCTGCGGCACGGCGCGGGGGCGCATCTTGTCAATCATAAAGGCATCCGGTACGCCCCGCTCATGACAGTTACCGTTCGTTTCGCCCCGTCACCGACCGGCCGCATCCACATCGGCAATGCGCGCACCGCTCTGTTCAACTGGCTGTTTGCCCTCAACAACAAGGGCCGCTTCATCCAGCGCTTCGACGACACCGACATCGCTCGCTCGAAGCAGGAATTCGCCGACGCCATCCTTTACGACCTGCACTGGCTGGGCATTTTCCCGGATGCCACCGAGTATCAGTCGCGGCGCTTCGAAATCTATGACGCGGCGGTGGAGCGGCTGAAGGCGGCGGGCGTTCTTTACGCCTGCTACGAAACGCCGGAAGAACTCGATCTCAGGCGCAAGGTGCGCCGCACGCGGGGCCTGCCGCCGGTCTATGGCCGCGAGGCATTGGCGCTGACGACAGAGCAGGTGGCCGAATATCAGGCCGATGGACGCCGGCCCCACTGGCGTTTCCTGCTGCCCAATTTCTCCGGCGATCCGCTGCAGCCGGAGCGCACCGAGATCCGCTGGGACGATTTGGTGCGTGGCGAGGAGATGGTGGATCTGGCCTCGCTGTCCGATCCGGTGCTGGTGCGTGAGGACGGCACCTATCTCTACACGCTGCCCTCCGTCGTCGACGACATGGAGATGGGTGTCAGCCATGTCATCCGCGGCGACGATCATGTCACGAACACCGGCGTGCAAATCGCCCTGTTCAAGGCGCTGGGTGCCGAGCCGCCCGTCTTCGGCCACCACAATCTCCTGACCACCGTCTCGGGCGAGGGGCTGTCGAAGCGCACCGGCGCACTTTCCATCGAGAGCCTGCGTGAAGACGGCATCGAGCCGATGGCCGTCGCTTCGCTGGCCGTACTGGTCGGCACGTCGGAGAATGTCGCGGCCGCGCATGACCTGACCGAACTCGCCGGCCATTTCGACCCGGCCGCGACCTCGAAATCGTCCTCCAAGTTCGATCCGGCCGAATTGTTCGTGCTCAACCGGGTGCTGCTGCATCACATGCCGTTCGACGAGGCGCGGGACCGGCTGATGGTGCTGGGCATTTCCGGCGAACAGGCCGAACCATTCTGGCTGGCGGTGCGCGGCAATCTCGACCGACTGGCCGATGCGGTTGCCTGGTGGCGCGTCCTGCGCGAAGGGCCGCGGGAGAAGCCCGACTTTTCCGACGACGACCGCGATTTTCTGCACCAGGCGCTCGATCTCCTGCCTGAGGAGCCGTGGAACGGGACGGTCTGGAAGGATTGGACCGGCAAGATCAGGGAAGCGACCGGCCGCAAGGGCAAGGCGCTGTTCATGCCGCTCAGGCTTGCCCTTACTGGACTGCCTTCGGGGCCGGAGCTTGCAGATCTATTGCCCCTGATGGGTCGGGAAGGAACGTTGGCCCGACGACCCTGACCTTGCGCTGGTCCGGAGGCACGGCAGAAACCGGCGATGTCACAGGCTTGGCCGAGAGGCGCTTGATGGTCTCACGGTCGAGCCCGCCGTCCCTGTTGGCCAGGGTCTCCGGGTCGGCACCCGGATCGGGCTTTAAGGCCGGCACCGGAACGAGCGGTGCCGCTTCCGGTTCGGGCTGTGACTGTTGGGGGCTTGGCGAGTTGCCGCCAATGATCTGGAAATTCTGCGCGGCGTTGCAGCCGCACGCGGGCGGCCGCGACATGTCGGGCTGCTTGTAGAGATAGGCGGTCGGCAATTCGCCGTAGGGCCTGCCGGTGACCGATGACATCATCGATGCCGAATCATCGTCCATGCCGCGCGAATAGAAGACCTGCATCTCGGTGCCGGGGCAGGCCGATTCGCAATTCTTCTGGTCGCGCTCGAAATCGCCGGCCGAGGCGGCATTCGACATGGGGAAGAAATAGCCGTCGCAAGTGCGCACGCAACTGGTGTGGAATTCGCCGCCGCTGCTCGCAACGTCCGGACTGCCGGGCTGGTCCAATGTATCGATCTGGCGGTCGTCGCCGCCGAAAAGCTGGTCGAAGAGATTGGCATTGCCTCCATCTTCACGATTCGCTTCCTGCGGAGGCGCGCGGCGGGGGGACACCGCATCGTCACGACAGTCATTGGCATCGAGCGCCGCCAGGATATGGCCCCGGTCGCGGCGTGAACGGCCGCCGGCGAGTTGGGCGCGCTTGGCTTGCAGACTGTCGAGATTGGCGCTCATGCGCTCGATGGTGGCGTTGAGCCCGGCGCACCGGTTGATGTTGCGGGAAAATAGTGAAAACCCGCAACCGGCATTGTCCGCCTGGCTGCGGGCCTTGGAGATCTGTTCGCGCTGCCGGTAGATGGCCGCATCGTATTTGCGGATCATTGCCGGACCGCCGCCGCCACGCGAAGCCGCGGCGAGCTCGGCCTCCAGTTGACGGCAGACCCGCGAAGCGGCCTGCGGCTCGCTGACCACGGCGCCGGACAGCAGAAGGCCAAGCAGCACGGCAGCATGCGCCTGCTTCAAACCTCCGCTCGCCATCCGCCTCGATCCCGCTTGCCTGTGGTCGCCAAGGCTACCCCGTTCGCGGTTAAGCGTCTATTTCGGAAGTTGCTTAGTTGCCGGCTGAAAAAAGCCGCGCGCATTCGGTGTGCCCATCAGTCCGGCAATGGCCGGGTGGGCCATCAGAACTTGTAGTTCATCCCGATCCTGACGGTACTGAACGTGTTGTCGAAAGTCGTATTGGAGTTGGGCGCGTAGTTGATCGTCTGATCCCGCAGGTCGACATATCGGTATTCGGCATTTGCCGACCAATGATCGGTGATTGCCTGCTCCAGCCCGGCGCCAATCGTCCAGCCAATTTTGGTGTTCTTTTCGGAATAGCTGTCGGCCGGACCATCGAGATACTGGTTCTCGACACCTCCGATAGCGAGGCCGCCGGTCCCGTAGACAAGGGTGCTGCCGAACGCATAGCCTGCCCTGGCGCTGATCGATCCGAACCAATCCACCCTGGTGTCGTAGACATCGCCTCCGCCGACATTGACCTCGTCGGAATGCCCCTTGATATCGGCGCCCGAAATATCGGCCTCGATCCCCAGAACCGCGGAATTGACCTGGTAATTGTAGCCGATCTGGACACCGCCCAGAAAGCCGTCGATGTCGTAGTCCTGCGTGCCCCGGATCGCTGGCGTATTTGGCAGGTTGTAGGTCGCGTCGGTTTTGCCGAAACCATAGCCGAGATGCCCGCCGACATAGACGCCGGACCAGTCATGCGCGGCCGGGCCCAGCCCGATGGCGTCGGCGGCGAACGCCTGTCCGCCAATCACAGTCAGCATTGCCGAAGCCAGCAACAGGGCTCTCATGACATTTTCACCGCCCAATCAGACGGCGTGACCATATCAAATTGACCTGGTCCGAGAAATCCGCATTCGTCCGATGCCGGATTTCTCGGTTAAGAGTTGTCGGCTCGCAACACTCGATTCCGACAATGCGTTCCGTGACGCGTCGCCGCCACACCTCAATCGGGGCCGGATCAATCGGATCGCGACCGCCGGTTCAGTCCAGATTGGCGATCGCCTGGGCCTTGTGCGCGGCTTCGACCACCGCCAGCGCCGTCATGTTGACGACGCCGCGCGAGGTCACCGAGGGTGTCAATATGTGCGCCGGCTTGTCGGTGCCGAGAAGGATGGGGCCGACATGCAAGGCATCCATCATGGCCCGCAGCGCCGTCAGCGTGATGTTGGCCGAATCGAGGTTCGGGAACACCAGGAGATTGGCTTCGCCCTTCAGGCGCGAATGCGGATAGACGCGCTGGCGCAGATGCTCCGACAAAGCGGAATCGGCGTGCATTTCGCCGTCGCACTGCAGCTCCGGCGCGATGCGCGCCAGAATCGCCGCGGCCTGACGCATCTTCAGCGCGCTCGGCGAATCGCGCGAGCCGAAATCCGAATGCGACAAGAGTGCCGCCTTCGGCTCGATGCCGAAACGCTGGATTTCTTCCGCCGCCAGCACGGTCATCTCGGCGATCTCGTCGGCCGTCGGGTCGACGGAGACGTGGGTGTCGGTAAGGAAGATGATGCCGCGTTGCGAGATCAGCATGGATAGCGTGGACAGGTCCCGGTCCTTGATGCCGGTGCGCGGCCCTATGATCAGCGTCACATTGCGCAGATGCCGCTCGAAACGGCCTTCGAGGCCGCAGACCATGGCGTCGGCATCGCCGCGCTTCAGCGCAAGTGCGGCGATCACCGTGTTGTCGGTGCGCACCATGGTACGCGCGGCCTCCGTCGTCACGCCGCGGCGGCCGGCGAGTTCGATCAGGAGGTCGACATAGTGGCGGTAGCGCGGATCGTCCTCCGGGTTGATCAGGCCGAAATCGACCCCGGGCTTGATACGCAGGCCATAGCGCTTCAGCCTGACCTCGATGACGTGCGGGCGGCCGATCAGGATCGGCTCGGCGATGCCTTCCTCAAGCACAACCTGGGCGGCACGCAGTACGCGCTCGTCCTCGCCGTCGGCGTAGATGACGCGCTTGGCGCTGGAGGCCTTGGCGGAAGAGAACACCGGCTTCATCACCAGGCCGGAGCGGAAGACGAAGCGGTTGAGCTTGTCGATATAGGCGGCGAAGTCGGTGATCGGCCGTGTCGCCACACCGGTGTCGCAGGCTGCCTTGGCCACCGCCGGCGCAATGCGCAGGATGAGGCGCGGATCGAAGGGCGAGGGGATCAGGAATTCGGGTCCGAAGACCGGCGTCTCGCTGGAATAGGCGCGCGCGGCGACATCGGAAGGCTCTTCGCGGGCAAGGGCGGCGATGGCCCGCACCGCCGCCATCTTCATCTCCTCGTTGATGGCGCTGGCGCCGCAGTCGAGCGCACCCCTGAAGATGTAGGGGAAGCAAAGCACGTTGTTGACCTGATTGGGAAAATCGGACCGTCCGGTGCAGATCATGGCGTCTGGACGGGCCGCGCGCGCCACTTCCGGCATGATCTCCGGATTGGGATTGGCCAGCGCCAGGATCAGCGGCTTCGGTGCCATGTGTTGCAGCAGTTCCGGCTTCAGCACGCCGGCGGCGGAGAGACCGAGGAAAACATCGGCGCCCGTTATGACGTCGGCCAGGGTGCGCGCGTCGGTGTCCTTCACATAAGGGTCTTTCCAACGGTCCATCTCGTCGACACGGCCCTTGTAAGCGACGCCGAACCGGTCGGTGACCCAGATGTTTTCGACGCGCACGCCGAGGGAAACGAGAAGATTGAGACAGGCTAGTGCGGCA
Source organism: Mesorhizobium sp. CO1-1-11 (assembly GCF_020164995.1). Classification (NCBI taxonomy): domain Bacteria; kingdom Pseudomonadati; phylum Pseudomonadota; class Alphaproteobacteria; order Hyphomicrobiales; family Phyllobacteriaceae; genus Mesorhizobium; species Mesorhizobium sp. CO1-1-11. The sequence continues at coordinate 85,778 of NZ_JAIUHE010000009.1, read as the reverse complement.
GCACCCGCGCCGGAGGTGACGACCTTGATGTCCGAAATGGTCTTGCCGGCGAATTCCAGCCCGTTGAGCACGGCAGCGGCAACGATGATGCCGGTCCCGTGCTGATCGTCATGGAACACCGGTATGCTCATGCGAGCCTTCAGGCGTTCCTCGACCTCGAAACACTCCGGCGCCTTGATGTCCTCGAGGTTGATGCCGCCGAAGGTCGGCTCCAGAGCGGCGACGGTTTCGACCATGCGCTCGATTTCCGGCGCGTCGATCTCGATATCGAAGACGTCGATGCCGGCGAACTTCTTGAACAGGACCGCCTTGCCCTCCATCACCGGCTTGGAGGCGAGCGGCCCGATATTGCCGAGGCCGAGCACGGCCGAGCCGTTTGATACGACACCGACCAGGTTGGCGCGCGCCGTGTAGTCGGCGGCAGTCGCCGGATTGTCGCGGATTTCGAGGCAAGGGGCGGCGACGCCGGGCGAATAAGCGAGCGCCAGATCGCGCTGGTTGCCGAGCGGCTTGGTCGCCTGGATCTCGAGCTTTCCCGGCGTCGGGTGCTTGTGGAAATAGAGCGCGGCTTCGTCGAGGTCCGAACGTGCCGTTTTCTTGTTCTCGCCTTCCATGCGGCCGCTCCTCGAAACCTGCTTCGGGAGTCCTTTTAGCATGAGGCCAAGGTTTTTCGCGACGCTAATTGACGCGCCGGCATCTTTAAGCGCCAGCGCATCGAAAATCTCTAGATGTCAGACACTTACGGCTGTTACATGCCGGATGTTTCCCGCCGCTTTGCCGACATTTCGGTCAGAAAGCGCTGACGTAGAGACCGCCATCGACGGGTATATTCTGCCCGGTCAGGTAGCCGGCATGGACCGAGCAGAGGAAGGCGCAGATCTGGCCGAATTCCTCCGGCGTGCCGAGCCGTTTGGCCGGCACGTCGGCACTGATGCGGGTCTTGCGCGCCGCGGCCGCCTTGGGATTCTCTGGCGTGCCAGCCTCATGCGGGCCGCGCAGTCGGTCAGTGTCGAGCTTGCCGGGCAAGAGACTGTTGATGGTCACGTTGCGCTCGATCACCGTGCGCGCCACGCCGGCGAGAAACGAGGTCAGGCCGGCGCGCGCGCCCGATGACAGGTCGAGGCCGGGTATGGGGACGTAGACCGATAGCGAGGTGATGTTGACGATGCGCCCGAAGCCGCGCGCAGCCATGCCGTCAATGACCGCCTGAACCAGTTCGATCGGCGTCACCATGTTCTGGGTCACGCCTTCGAGGATTTTTCCGCGATCGAGTTCGCGGAAATCGCGCAATGGCGGTCCGCCATTGTTGTTGACGAGGATGTCGGGTTCCGGACAGGCGGCGAGCAGCGCTTTCTGTATCTCCGGCTTAGAAACGTCGCCGACCACTTCCGTCACCGTCACGCCATGGCGCTGGCGCAGTTCCGCGGCGGTTTTCGCGACCAGCTCCGCATTGCGCCCATTGACGACGATGTCGCAGCCCGCCTCGGCCAGCGCCATGGCGCAGCCACGGCCAAGCCCCTTGCTCGAAGCGCAGACGATGGCCTTCTTTCCGCGGATACCGAGATCCATGACGATTTTCTCCTTTGATTTGCCCGGCAGGCTAGCGCCAGCGCTGGACCAATCGCAACCGTCATACGGTTGTTGCATGAATCGGGGCATAGGCTGCTCGAAAGCAAGGGTGAATCCGCGATGTCAGGCCAAGAGCCCCGCACTTTCCGCAGCATGTTCATTTCCGATGTCCATCTGGGCTCGAAGGCGGCGAAGGCCGATTTCCTGATCGACTTCCTGCGCTACCACGATGCCGACATCATCTATCTGGTCGGCGATATCGTCGACGGCTGGCGCCTGAGGCGCAGCTGGCATTGGCCGCAAAGCCACAATGATGTCGTGCAGAAACTGCTGCGCAAGGCGCGCAAAGGCGCCTCGATCACCTATATCGCCGGCAATCACGACGAATTCGCCCGCCAGTTCCAGGGCGTGCATTTCGGCGGCATCGTCGTTGCCGACCGCGCCATCCATGAAACCGCCGATGGCCGGCGGCTGCTGGTCATCCATGGCGACCAGTTCGACACCGTAGTCCACAACCAGCGTTGGCTCGCTTATCTCGGCGACCATGCCTATGACGCCGCCATGCAAGTCAATCGGGTGATCACGCGGTTGCGCCAGCTGCTCGGCCTGCCTTACTGGTCGTTTTCGTCCTGGGCCAAGGTCAAGGTCAAGAAGGCGGTGAACTTCATCGGCTCGTTCCAGACAGTGCTCAGCGAGGAAGCGCGACGCTCGCATGTCGACGGCGTCATCTGCGGGCATATCCACCATGCCGCCATCGAAAGCTATGGGGACGTACAATATATCAACACCGGCGACTGGGTGGAGAGCTGCACCGCCGTGGTCGAGCATTTCGACGGCCGCATGGAAATCCTGACCTGGGCGCATGTGTTGCCTGAAGCGCTTGACGAGCCCTTCATCCCGCTGCTGATCGAGGACAGGGTGGTGCAGGCGGCCTGAGGCGGAAGCCGGCCCTGCAATTTCTGGTGTTAATCGACTGGTCCAGCCGGTTTCGTCCGGTTTTTCCTCATGTTAAGGATCGGCTTGCGCTGCTCGCCGGTCGTTGAGCGCAGCGTCATTGGATCGATTCATGCCGCTGCCACCGCTTTCGCCCGAACAACTCGTGAAGCCGAGCCGTTTTGAACTGCGCATGAGCCTGATCTTCGGCACGTTGTTCATATCGCTTGGCACCCATTTGCCCTATTTCCCGCTTTGGTTGCAGGCCAAGGGGTTTCATGCCGAGCAGATCGCCGTCATCCTGGCGGCGCCGATGTTCCTGCGCGTCGTAACGACGCCGCTGCTGACCACACTTGCCGATCGAGCCAGGGACCGCGCCGATGTCTATGTCGTGCTCGTCGCCGCATCGCTGCTGCTGTCCGCGGGATACTTCCTGACCCCGACATACGCGACGGTGCTGGCGGTGTCGCTGGTGCTGACCATTGTCTGGACGCCACATTCGCCGATCGCCGATTCGCTGGCGCTTTCGGGTGTGCGCCGCTTCGGGGCCAATTATGCGAGCATGCGCAAATGGGGGTCGATCTGTTATCTCCTGGCCAATGTCGCCGGCGGTTTCATCCTGGCGGCCAGTGGCCCTGGAGCCGTCCCGGTGATCATATTCCTTGCCCTTGGCGCGGCACTCATCGCAGGCCTGCTGGCACCGCGCATGGGACGGCCGCGAAAGGCCTCGCCGCTGTCGGCAGTGGAAATCCAGCATGCGGCGCCAAGCCTGTTCAACGCTTATTTCCTCTCCTTCACCCTTGGCGTCGGCATCATTACAGCCAGCCACGCCTTCCTCTACGGTTTCGTTTCCATCTATTGGAAATCGATCGGCATCAGCGATTCCGTTGTCGGCCTGCTGTGGGCGTGGGGCGTGGTGTCCGAAGTCTGCATGTTTTTATTTTTCAACCGTATTTTCGCCTCCGTATCTGTCGTCAAGGTGATGGTGATTGCCGGCATTGGATCCGTTGTGCGCTGGATCATCTTTCCACTGATATGGCCGCTCGGCCTCGGCACCGCCGGCTTCTTTGCCGTGCAGTCGCTGCATTCGGTGTCTGTCGCAATGGTGCTGATCGGCCTGCAGAAAATGATCGGCGAGACCGTCTCCGAAGAGCGCACGGGTGCCGCGCAAGGCATCGCCTATTTCTTCAACGGCTTCTTCATGGCCGCCGTTACGCTTGTTTCCGGCCCGCTCTATGACCGTCTCGGTGTCGATGGATTCCTGGCGATGATCCCGATCGCGATCGTCGGCCTTATGCTGATCGGGTTTGCCGCGCGCTCAGCCCCACAGAGCCCGGTCCGGGGGTGAGACGAGCGATCCCTGGTAAACGAGACCCGGCACACGATCCCGGGCAAGCAGCAGCGGACCGTCGAGGTCGACGAAATCCGCTCCTTGCGCGAGCAGCACCGCCGGCGCCATTGCCAGCGACGTGCCGACCATGCAGCCGACCATGAGGCCAAAACCCAGCTCACGGGCGCGGTCGCGCAAGGTGAGCGCCGCCGTCAGCCCGCCGGACTTGTCGAGCTTGATGTTGACAGCGTCGTAGAGGCCGACAAGCGCCTCGAGGTTTCCTGCTTCATGGACGCTCTCGTCAGCGCAGATCGGCACCGGATGGGCTATGTGGCGCAGGATGCCGTCACGGCCCGCCGGCAGCGGCTGCTCGATCAAGGCGATATCTTGCTTCGCGGCAAAAGCGAGATTCGCGACGATGTTGTCGTCGGTCCAGCCTTCATTCGCATCGAGGATCAATCGGCTCCCGGGCGCCGCCTGCCTCACCGCCTGGATGCGGGCGGCGTCGTTGTCGCCGCCGATCTTGACCTTCAGCAGCGGCCTGCCGGCATTGGCGCGGGCCTGCGCAGCCATCGCCTCCGGTTCGCCGAGCGACAGCGTGTAGGCGGTTTCGAGCTGATGCAAAGGGGCCGGCCAGATTGCGTTCGCCACCGGATTGCCGCTGATCTTGGCTTCAAGGTCCCACAGGGCACAGTCTACAGCGTTACGCGCCGCTCCGGCAGGCATTGCGTCGAGCAGGGCGGCACGGTCCATCCCGCCGGCGATCCGGTCGCGCATCGCCGCGATCGCGCCGCTCACGCCGTCCATGGTCTCGCCATAGCGCTTGTAGGGAACGCATTCGCCGCGACCGACATGGCCGTTGTCGCTGATCGTGCAGGTGATGACCTCGGCCTCTGTCTTGGAGCCGCGCGAAATGGTGAAGGTCCCGGCGATCGGAAAACGCTCGGCCTCGACCGAAATGACACGCGCCATATTTTTCTGCTCCGGCTATGCGAGAAGGGTTGTCGGCAAATCGACAAGGTCGGACCCATCAGGCTAAACAGGACGCCATGTTGACCATCGGCAAACGCGACGCAAGCGGCACGACCGCCTCGGGGACTGACCACGACCCGCGCGTCGCGGTCGGCGAGGAGGATGGGGTCCTCGGCTGTGCGTTCTCCGGCATCTGGACGACGCGGACGGTGGCGCTGATCGACGCCGAGATGCGCAAGATCGAGAAACGAAGCGGTTTCAAGATGTTGGCGCTCGATCTTTCGAAAATCGAGAAGATCGACACCGCCGGCGCCTGGCTGATCGATCGCTTGGTCAGCGTCTTCGAGAAGAAGAATGTCGAGGTAAGGCTGCAAGGCCAAAGTGACGTCGCTTCCATCCTGCTCGAAGCAGTGAGCGAGGCCGTCCGGCGCGAACCCGAAGCCGGACCGGCGGGACCACCCAACATTGTCATTCGGGCACTGGAGGCGGTGGGCCGGCGCGTCTACGAGATGCGCGACGATTTCCTCGCCTCGATGAACATATTGGGCGCCACCATCCGCGGCGCGCAGATGAAGCTCGGCCGTGGCCATGCCGTGAATCCGGCGGCGATCTTCAACCAGATCGATCGCATGGGCGTCGGCGCTATCCCCGTGGTGGTGCTGATGTCGGCGATCGTCGGCGCCATCGTCGCCCAGCAGGGTGCGTATCAGCTGAGCTATTTCGGCGCCGACATCTTCGTCGTCGACCTGGTCGGCGTGCTGATCCTGCGCGAACTCGGCGTGCTGATGACGGCAATCATGATCGCCGGCCGCTCCGGCAGCGCGATCACCGCCGAAATCGGCTCGATGAAGATGCGCGAGGAGGTCGACGCGCTGAAGGTCATCGGCCTCAATCCGATCGGCGTCCTGGTTTTTCCACGTCTGGTTGCCCTGGTGATCGCCTTGCCCTGCCTGACGATCATCGCCAATTTCGCCGCGCTCGGCGGCGGCATTGTCGCGGCCTGGCTCTACTCCGATATCCCCCCCGCTGCCTTCATCGACCGGTTGCGTGTCGCAATCGATCTCAGCACGATTTTCGCCGGGCTGATCAAGGCGCCGTTCATGGCCATGATCATCGGCACGATCGCTTCAGTCGAGGGCATGAAGGTCGGCGGCAGTGCCGAATCGCTCGGGCAGCACGTGACCGCTTCGGTGGTGAAGTCGATCTTCGTCGTCATCATTCTCGACGGACTTTTCGCTATGTTCTACGCAGCGATCCAGTTCTAGTAACATGGCAAAGGGAAACGGAATCACGACTGAGGCGCCGGACGAGAGCGAAATCGTGCTTTCGGTGCACGACGTCACCGTTGCCATCGACGACAAGCTGATCCTCGACAAACTGTCGCTCGACATCAAGCGCGGCGAGATACTGGGGTTCGTCGGTGCCTCGGGCGCCGGCAAGTCCGTGCTGTTGCGAACCATTCTCGGACTGATGCCCAAGCAGTCGGGAACAATCAAACTGTTTGGCGTCGACGTCGACAAGGCAAGCGACCTCGGGCGGCTGCGCATCGACATGCGTCTTGGCGTTCTGTTCCAGCATGGGGCGCTGTTTTCGGCGCTGACCGTGATGGAGAACGTGCAGGTGCCGATGCGCGAATATCTCGATCTGCCAAGAAAGCTGATGGACGAACTGGCGCTGCTGAAAATCGAGCTGGTCGGACTGCCGCCGGATGCGGCGCAGAAGTTTCCCTCCGAACTCTCCGGCGGCATGATCAAGCGCGCGGCACTTGCCCGCGCCCTGGCGCTCGACCCCGACATCGTTTTTCTCGACGAGCCGACGTCCGGCCTCGATCCGATCAGCGCGGCCGAGTTCGACGAACTGGTGGTCAAGCTGCGCGACACCATGGACCTGACCGTCTACATGGTGACCCACGACCTCGACACGCTGTTTACCGCCTGCGACCACGTGGCGGTGCTCGGCAAGAAAAAGGTGCTGGTCGAAGGCACGATCGACGACATGCTGAAGAGCGAGGAGCCGTGGGTAAAATCCTATTTCCGCGGAAAACGCGCACGGCAACTTGATCTTGCCGCACGTGCATAGCCATAAGTGAAGCAATGGAAACCAGAGCCAACTACGTCATTGTCGGCATTTTCACGCTGGTTGCGATCCTGGCGGCGTTCGGCTTCGTCTATTGGACGGCGGCGATCGGCGACAGGGGCGAGACGACGCTGCTGCGGGTGCGCATTCCGGGCTCGGCCTCAGGTCTCGGCCGCGGCAGCTTCGTGCTGTTCAACGGCGTCAAGGTCGGCGACGTCAAGCGCGTCTACATCGACGTCGACAATCCGACTGTCGCCATCGCCGACACCGAGATCGACCGGATGACGCCGATCACCAAGTCGACGCAGGCCGACATCGGCCTCGCCGGCCTCACCGGGCAGGCCAATATCGAGCTCAAGGGCGCCGACCCCAAGGAAGTCAAGCTGCTCGACCAGGCCGAGAAGGAAGGCAAGGTCGCCGAGATCGTCGCCAATCCTTCTGCCGTGACCAATCTGCTGCAGACGGCGCAAAACATCTTCACCCGTGCCGACAAGGTGCTGACGGAGCTGGAAGGCTTCACCAAGGATGTGCGGGGGCCGCTGACGCAGACTGTGCAGAACGTGCAGACGTTTTCCGATGCATTGGCCAGGAATTCCGACGGCATCGACAAATTCCTGTCCGCCGTCAGCGCGCTGTCCGATGAGCTGAAAGGCGTTTCAGGCAAGCTCGACGGCACGTTGAAGGCAGCGGAAGGCCTGCTCAATGCCGTCGACAAGGACAAGATCAAGAGCATCGTTGCCAATGTCGATGCGGTGACGGGGAACCTCAAGGAAACCTCGCAGCAGCTGGACGGTGTGATCAGGAATGTCGATACGGCGGTGGGATCGGTCAACGATTTCGCCAAGCAGACGCAAGGCACGCTGGCCAAGGTCGACGGCGTGCTCGACGGCATCGATCCGGCGCAGGTGCGCCAAGCGCTCGCCAACATCCAGAAGGCCAGCGACAGCGCCAACAAGGCGGCTGCCGATATCGCGGAGGTGACCGGCAAGATCGCCAATCGGGCTGACGACATCGACCAGACGATCAAGGACGCGAGGCAGCTGGCGCAACGGCTCAACGACGCCTCGGTGCGGGTCGACGGCATTCTCGCCAAGGTCGACAAGCTGCTCGGCTCGGGCCAGGCCGACGGCGTGATGGCCGACGCCAGGGATACGCTGAAATCGTTCAAGCAGGTCGCCGATACGCTGAATGCCCGGCTTGGGGTTATCACCGACAATCTGGCGCGCTTCTCGGGCCAGGGGCTGCAGAATGTCGAGGCGCTGGTGCAGGATAGCCGCCGCTCGATCAACCGCATCGAGGAGGCGGTGACCGATCTCAGCCGCAATCCGCAGCGCATCCTTTCGGGCGGCGACGGCGAGGTTCGGCAGTTCGACGGCAGGGCGCGGCGTTGACTTCGGCATCGGCCCGCCGCAAGAACAGTGCTCGTGAATGCGGGTTGATCTTGCGATCAGGGGATAACGGGGATCACGCGTGAGATTGAGTAGGCTTGGAACGGGCGGGTTGAAATCGGCTGCGGTGCTGCTTGTCCTGGCGGTTGCCGGCTGCGCGGCGCTCGGCGGCAAGCCGGCACCGCTCGACACGTTCGAACTGTCGGCGCCGTCGGTCGACGCGCATGGCCACAGCCGCAAGCAAATCCTGATCGCCCAGCCTTCGGCGCTGAAGGCACTGGACAGCCAGAACATCGTCATCAAACCCTCCGACGGCTCGATCCAGTATCTGAAGGGCGCGCAATGGGCCGACCGCCTGCCGCTGATCGTGCAGGCGCGGCTGGCCGAGACATTCCAGCGCTCGGGCAGCTTTGCCGGCGTTGGCAAGCCGGGCGAGGGGCTGGCGATCGACTATCAGGTCATCGTCGAGGTTCGGTCCTTCGAAGTGCGCGTCAATGGCGGCGAACATGCCGAGGTCAACCTGTTCGTGCGCTTGCTCAACGACCGCAACGGGGAAGTGAAGGCTTCCAAGAGCTTCACCGCATCGGCACCCGTTTCGGGGAGCGGCAACCCGGCCTATGTCGGCGCGCTCGACGCCGCCTTCGGCGATGCGGCCAAGCAGGTCGTTCGCTGGACCGATTCGGTGATCTGAGCGCCAGGCGCGCCGGGATTCCACCAACGCTTCCGGGTTACGGACGGTCGAAGGTGTCCGGCCGCAGCTTTCCAGTCTTCATCAGGTGCTGCAGGGTGTAGGTTACGGACAGCGCATCGTCGAGCGCGTCATGCCCCTGCAGTGGCGGATGTTCGATAATCCGCAAGCTTGTTGCTCGGCGTCCTTGCCAGGTCCTCGATCGGCATGCCGGCCGCGACCAGCAGCTTGACCGCATTGTCGAACCGGGTGGCCGGGATAGGCGGCCTGATGCCCGCGACATAGCAACTGATGGCGATCATGTTCAGTTTGTCCTTGCCCCAGGACCAGAACCGGGCCCCATCGGAGAAACGATCGACGCCCGCAAGAGCATCTTCCAGCACGACGCCCTCGGCCTCGATGATTTCTTCGGTGATGCCGGTCAGTCCAGTGAAGAACGGATCGAGCGTGTACCGCTCGCCAAACCGGTCGACCGGTCTGATATAGGCCTTGTGCGTGCCCAGCACGGGGAATCACCTTCGAGGCCGAGCCTGCCGCGCCGATCTGCGCGATGATCGGATCGGGATCATGGGCCGCGCACCAGAATCGGCGTTGTGATCCCTCAAGGCAGAGAAATTCGCAGTCGAAGATGATTGCCGTCTTCACAACTCAGGATCCGGTTCCGGAAAGCGAGATCAAACCCGGATGCGTCTCCGGGTGGCGAGTCAGTTCCTTCAAGAAAAAGGCGGGAGACAATCCCCCGCCTCTTTCGGTTTGGCTTGTCGACCGCCTAATGCAGGCGGCCGCTGGCATGGGCCAGCATGGTGTAGACCTTGCCGGTGTCCGACGTGAGATAGGTCTGCGCCATGATGTTGTCGCGGTCGTTGCGCGAGACATCCTTGAGCAGCTTCTCGAAATCGTCGCAATAGCGGTCGACGGCGGTGCGGAATTCGGCCTCCGCCTGGTACTTGCGGCGGATTTCGTCGAACGTCTGCTGGCCCTTGAGCGTGTAGAGCCTGCGCGTGAACACGTCACGCTCGCCACGCCGGTAGCGGTTCCACAGCTCGATCGAGGCATCGTGGTCGATGGCCCGCGCGATATCGACGGACAGCGAGTTCAGCGATTCCACGACATGTGCCGGCGAACGCTGGGCAGGGGCCGCGCGCGGGGCTTCCGCTGGCGCCTGGGAAGCCGCCGGCCTGAGCTCGGCATCGTTCGACGCGGCGGTCAAGAGATCGCGCACCCAGCCGCCTTGCGGCGCGCGGGCAGTGGCGTCGGTGGCACGCTGGCGCGGTGCTGCCTCAGCCGGGCGATCCAGATCGAGCGTGCCGCGCAGTCCCGCGCCGCCCAGTGGCGCCTGTGGCGGGCGCAGGTCCGCCTGCGGTGCCGGGGCGCGACGGGGTGGCTCGGCGGCGCGTGCCGCCGGTGCCTGCGGCGCAGGGCGCAAGGGCCGCGGTTCTGAAGTGTCGCCGCCACGACCGGACTTCGCCACGATGTCCGAAAGCTCCTTCAAGGCGTTGATCTGCTCGGAAACCGCGCGGCGGATGGCCGATGTCGACTCCTTTGCCTCTTCCGGCATCTCGATGACGCCCTTCTTGAGCTCGGCGCGGGTGAGGTCGAGCTCGCTCTTGATCGAGCCCGCGGTGCGCCGCATCTCCTCGGTCGCATCGGCGAAGCGCTTGGTTGCCGAATCGACGACGTCGGTGATGGCGTTGCGGATCTTGTCGGCGGACTCCATTGTCTTGCCCTCGGCGTTCTGCAGGGTCTGGCCGACGAGATTTTCGAACGAGCGCATGACCCTTTCGAGATCTTCCGACTTCTTGACCAGGCCGACGGCGAGGTCCTCAAGTGAGGACTGCCTTTCCAGCGTGTGTTCGAGGTTGCTCTGGGCCGAGCTCAACAGGTCCGAGGCGCTGGCCAGCAAGCGGCTGTGTTCATCGAACTTGGTGGCGATCGAGGCGACTTCGCGCAAGGTCGACGACGACAGTTCCGTCAGCCTCGTCGTGTTCGAATCGACCAGACGCGCCGAGCTGGCAAAGGTCTGCGCCGCCTTTTCGGTGGTCGCCGCGAAGCTTTGCGTGCTGCCGGTCAGACGTTCGTCGACCTCGCCGAGGTTGACCGCGGCCTGCTCGATCAGCTGACCGAGCTGCGAGCTGGACTCGGTCATGCGGCCGATCAGATCGGCGACGCTGTCGGATAGCGACGAGCGGGCGCCTTCGACCGCCGACAAGGTTTCGGCGGTGCGGCTGGCCAGTGCGTTGACCAGGGCTGCATTCTCGCTGCGCAGCTTCTCGGTCGCGCGTTCCGTGACCTCTTCCATGCTCTTCTGCAGTTCCGAGCCGCCCTGGGCGAAGCGCTCGACCAAAGGCCGCGCGGTTTCGTCGAGGATCTTCGACATCTCGGCCGACCGCGCCGCGAGCATGGTGTTGAGCTCGCGGGTGTTGGCGCCGATCGTCTTGGCCGCGTCATTGGTGCTCTGGCCGATATGTTGTCCGACCGCGGTAAAGGTTTCCGCGATCACATTGGCACGCGATACGAGTTGTGCCTCGGCACTCGACACCTGCTCGTTGAGCTTCTGGCCCATCGTCTCGGTGGTGTAGGCGAGCCGGTTTTCGACCCCAGCGATCTGTTCTTCGACACGGGCGGCCGCTGCCGCCGCGCTCGATGCAAGACGCTCGTCGGCGCCGGCAAGTGCCTGCTCGATTTCGCGGGCGTGCACGGCCAGCTCCTGACCGGTCTGGCGGGCGCGATCGGCGACCCGCTGCTCGGTGCTTGCAAAGGCGCCGACAATGGTCTGCGCATGCTCGCCGATCGTCGAGGTGCTGTCGGCGATGCGCGAAACCAGGCGCTGGTCGGCGTCGTCGAAGATGCGGGCGATTTCGGATGCCCGGCTGGACAGCGCGTCCGAACCCTCGGCGATGCGCGAGACCAAATGCTGGTCGGCGGCATCGAAGATACGACCGAGGTCCGACGCGCGGGCGGCGAGCGCCTCGGCGGATTCGCCGATGCGCATGCCGAGCCGCTGGTCGGCGCTTTCGAAGTTCCGCAGGATGTCGCCGGCGCGGGCGGCCAGCGACTGCGCCGTTTCCACGGCACGGGCGACCAGCTTCTGGTCGGCCGCGTCGAACGTGCCGGCAATCTCGCTTGCGCGGGCGGCCAGCTGATCGGCGGTTTCCTGGGCGCGGGCGGCAAGCTTCTGGTCGGCCATGTCGAAGGTGCCGGCGATCTCGCCGGCGCGGGCAGCGAGTTGATCGGCGGTTTCGTGGGCACGGGCCAGCAGCGAGCTGGAGGTGTCATCGGCGCGGGCGAGCAGGGCGTTCGACGTATCCTCCGCACGGGCGTGGAGGCGACGATCGGCCTCCTCGAAGGTGCGGGCGATGTCTTCGGCCCGGGCCAGCAGGGCGGCGGACGTCTGCTCGGCGCGCTCGGCGATCTTGCGATCGGCGTCGCTGAAAGCCGCACCGGCCTGTTCGTGCAGCGTGCTGGTGACTTCCAGCACCTTTTCGCGCAATGCGCCGGCGACGAAGACAGCGCTCTTCTCGAGCACGTTGCGGACGTTGTCGACACCAGTCGAGAGCGCGCGCTCCATGGTGCCGGCGCGTTCCTCGATGATGCCGGTCTGGCGGCTGAACGCCTGCTCGATCTTGTCGACATCGGCGGCGATCGCGGCGGAAATGTCCGTGCTCCTGGCCGCGATCTGGTCGATGTGGCCGGACAGCGAACGATCGACCTCCTTGCGGCTCTCGGCGAGCTTGCCGAGATCATCTTCCAGCGCGCGGCTGAGCATGTTGCGGCCTTCGGACAACTTGCCGACATGTCCGGCGATGATATCGTCGATATCGCCGCGGCTTTCGGTCAGCTTCTGCAGGTCGGCTTCGAGAGCACGCTTGAGAATGTCGCGGCCTTCGGCGAGCTTCTCGACCTGGCCGGCGACCAGACCGTCGATGCTGGAGCGGCTTTCGGCCAGCTTGGCAAGGTCTGCCTCCAGCGCACGCTTGAGGACATCGCGGCCTTCGGCAAGCTTCTCGACCTGGCCGGCGACCAGACCGTCGATGCTGGAGCGGCTTTCGGCCAGCTTGGCAAGATCGTCCTCGAGAGCCTTCGACAAGGTCGAACGCTCCTGCACAAGCCGTTCCGCGTGATTGTTGACGTGGATGCCGACAGTCTCAAGGTCGGCCTCAAGTGCCTTCGACAAGGTCGAACGCTCCTGCACAAGCCGTTCCGCGTGACTGCTGACGTGGCTGCCGACAGCCTCGAGATCGGCCTCAAGCGCCTTTGACAGTGTGGATCGCTCTTGGGCAAGTCGGTCCGAGTGGCTGTTGACAAGGCTGTTGACGGTTTCGAGATCGGCCTCCAGCGCGCGGGCGAACTGGGCGCGGTCGTCGACCAGTTTCTGGGACTGATCGGCAACGGTGTTTCTGACCGTGCTGAGGTCGGCTTCCAATGCGCGGCGCAGGATGTCGCGGCCCTCGGCGAGCTTCTCGACCTGGCCGGCGACCAGACCGTCGATGCCGGAGCGGCTTTCGGCCAGCTTGGCGAGATCGTCCTCAAGCGCCTTCGACAAGGTCGAGCGATCCTGAACCAGCCTGTTCATGTGGTCGGCGATGACGCTGTTCACATTCTGCAGATCGGCTTCCAGAACACGTGAGAGCTGCCCGCGATCCTCGGCCAGCCTGTCCGACTGGCTTGATATGACGTTCTTGATCGTATTGAGGTCGGATTCCAGCGCACGCTTCAGGATGTCGCGGCCCTCGGCGAGCTTCTCGACCTGGCCGGCGACCAGACCGTCGATGCTGGAGCGGCTTTCGGCCAGCTTGGCAAGGTCGGCTTCGAGCGTCTGCGACAGCAGGCCGCGGTCTTCCGCCAGGCGTCCCGAATGGCTGTCGATCAGCCCGCGTATCCCCGACAGGTCGCTTTCGAGCGAACGGCCAAGCTGCGTGCGGTCCTCGGCCAGTTTCGCCGAATGCGCCTCGATGAGGTTCTTGATACCGGCAATGTCGTTTTCCAGCGCCTTGGCGAGCACCGCGCGGCCCTCGGCGATTTTCTCGACCTGGCCGGCGACAAGGCCGTCAATGTCGGCGCGGCTCTCGGACAATTTGCCGAGATCGGCCTCCAAGGCGCGCGACAAAATGTTGCGGCCTTCGGCCAGTTTTCCAACATGCCCGGCCACCATTTCATCAATGATGGTACGAGCTTGCACCAATTTTCCGGAGTCTTCGTTGAGAGCCAGTGAGAGCCGGTTGCGGCCCTCTTCCAGCCTTTCGAGGTGGCTGCCGAGCGACGCATCGATGGCGGCACGCGATTCGTTGACCTTGCGCAGGTCTTCTTCGAGCGCACGCGCTATCAGGCTGCGGCCTTCAGCCAGCCTCTGCACCTGGTTGGTCACCGCCGCATCGATGCCGGCGCGGCCTTCGTCGAATTTCTCCAGGTCCGCCTGCATGGCTGCCGCCATGCGCTCGCGGCTCTCGGAGAGCTTGCGGCTATGGTTTTCGACGGCTTCTTCGATACCGACGCGCGCGTCGGCAAGCCGCTGGATGTCGGCATCGAAGGAGCGCGACACGACGTGGCGGGCTGCCTCCATGCGGCCGGCGAAATCGCTGGCGCGCGCCTCGAGCATGGAAGAGGTCGAGGTGACAATGTCGGCCATGTCGGCGCCGATCTGGGTCTTGCCCTGATCGATCATGGCCGACAGCGTGTCCTTGCTCTCGGCGAAGGTGTGGGCGATTTCGCGCGCGCGCTCGACCAGCGTTTCGTTGATCTGGCGGGCGCGGGCTTCCAGCGCGGCATTGAGCTTCTGGGTGCCGGTGTCCAGCGCTTCGGCGCGGGTCTGAAATTCGCTGATCAGCGCCTGGCCGCGTTCGGCCAAGGTGCGTTCGATGCCGTTGAGGCTGGCCTCGAACTCGGAATTGAGGGTGCGCGCGGCGCCGCCGAGCAGCGACACCATGCCGGTGGTGCGATCGTCGAGCAGGTCCGTCAACGAACGGGTCAAACCGTCCGTGGTGTCCGTCAGCTTGGCGATACGGGTGTCGAGCAGGCTGGCGAAAGCCTCGCCGGAGGTCGAAAGCCGGTCGGTGATGTTGTCGAGGCGGCCTTCCACCGAATCGAAGATCGACATCGAGCTTTCGTTGATGCGGTCGATCAGCGTGTCGCCGGAATTGGTGATCGTCATCGACAGTTTGGTCGACGCGTTGAGGATGCTGTCACGAATGATGTCGCTTGCCGCGCCGATTTCATCGCGCAGCGTCTCGTGCGCGCCGGAGATCGAGGCGCGGACGCGTTCGGCATGGGTGACCACTGCTTCGCGTTCGCTGCCCAATCCGTCGACCAGCGACCTGATGCGGGTTTCGTTTTCCGAATAGGAGCGCTCGATCTGGTTGACCTCGCTGTGGACCAGCGTCTCCAGTTCGACGGCACGGGCAAGGGTGCGTTCGATGCCTTCGCCCATGGCAGCCACCTCGCGGCGGACGGCCTGGCCGATCATCATGACGCGATCCTGGGCCATGTTTTCCGGCTCGGTCAGGCGGAAGGCCACTTCCGTCATCGATTGCGCGGCGATGCGCATGTCCTGAGCGCGGCGAATCATCGTCGCGAAGGCCCAGAACAGGATGACAGGCACGATAGCCGCGACGGCAAGGCCGATCAGTTCGGGGCGGGCAAAGAACTGGTCCAGCGTGCGGATCCGCCAGATGCCCGGTCCAAAAAGCAGGTTCGCCAGTCCGCCGGCGCCCGCGATCCAGGCAAGCGAGACAAAGGCGATGACCCAGTAAATGGTGTTGGAGGCGCGCCTGTTCAGGCTGTGCAGAAGGGTCTTGTAATCTTTCTGACGATCGTCGTTGGCTGGCGCGAAGCCGGCGGGCTGGCCACCATTGCGCGTCTCGACCGGGCGAAGTTCGGCCGGCTTGGCGTTTGGCGCGGGCTTCGCGGCCTGGGGCTGATTGACGACGGGCGCAGGCTGCTGATTGCGTCCCTCGCGTGCCAGTTCGTCGGCGGCCTGTGATATCTGCGCTTCCAGATCTTCCATCGAGGCCGCGATATCGAGGTCGCCGCTATCGGTATCGCCGCTCAGGTCGAGATCGAGCGCTTTTTCGAGTTCCCTGGCTACGTCGCTGTCGAGAGTTCTGGTCGTTGTTGGTTTCTTCGCCATGCCTTCGCTACCCTGTACTAGCTGCCGCGGGGGCTTATAATTGTGCTTGTCTTACCCCCGCGCAGGAGGCTGAAAATGGACCCTCGTATCGTAATGACACAGGGGGGTAAAGAAAACATGCATTCCGCGGGATACGTAAAACTTTAAATATAAGGTTAACGGAAGCGTGATTTGGGCGCCGCTTTCGCAACATTTTTCCGGGCCATCCATTAACCCGTTGTCCACTGGATTCGCCTAGGTTTTCAGGCGACCGAAGAAAATGGAGTTCGAGTTCATGCGTGGCGAAAGCGGCATTGCCTTCTCAATGCCGGGGGGCGACGTATCGGGAACGAGGCAGTCCCGACCGGTCGATTTGGCACACCTTGCCCGGCAAACGATGGGCGACCGCGCCCTCGAGCAAGAGGTGCTGGCGCTGTTTGTACAGCAGGCACTGTCGGTACGCGACAAAATAGTCGATGCCGACATCAAGGACCGGCTCCTGCTGGCTCATGGTTTGAAAGGGTCGGCCCGTGGCGTGGGTGCCTTCGCCATCGCCGATTGCGTCACCGATATCGAGCATCGCCCGGAGGACGCCCAGACGCTCAAGCGGCTCGGCAGGCTGATCGACGAAGTGCGCGACTTCATCGCCGCCATCAATCGCTGATCCAGGTTTGCGACAAAAACGTCACGGAGCGCCGCTTTCGCACGGCAGTTGACTTGTTTGCCGGAGTGATTATCTCGGGCGAAACTCGCTTTCCCCTCGGGCGAACTCCCTTCGTCCGGGGCGAAACTCCCTTCAGGTGACAAATGACCAAATTGACCTTCATCGCCCATGACGGCACACATTTCGACGTGGACGCCGAAAACGGCTCGACGGTCATGGAGAACGCCATCCGCAACGCTGTCCCGGGCATCGAGGCGGAGTGCGGCGGCGCCTGCGCCTGCGCGACCTGCCATGTCTATGTCGATGAGGCATGGACGGCCGAAGTCGGCGAGCCCGAGGCGATGGAGGAAGACATGCTGGACTTCGCCTACGATGTCCAGCCGAACTCGCGCCTGTCCTGCCAGATCAAGGTACGCGACGCGCTCGACGGCCTGATCGTCCGGGTGCCCGAGCGTCAGGGCTGAAGCCAGCACGGGCGATTTTTGCCGCTGACGCTTGGCAGCGGGCCGCTGGTCATGCAGTCTCGCCCGGACTTTCGCAGCGAGGCGCATCATGACCGGCATCATCAGCACAGACGTCCTCATTGTCGGGGCGGGGCCGGTCGGCCTGTTCGCCGTGTTCGAGCTCGGCCTGCTGGACCTGAAATGCCACCTGATCGACATCCTCGACAAGCCCGGCGGCCAATGCGCGGAACTCTATCCGGAAAAGCCGATCTACGACATTCCCGGCTGGCCCTCGATCTCGGCGCAAGGGCTCGTCGACAAGCTGCTTGAGCAGGTCGCGCCGTTCCAGCCTGAATTCACCTATAACCGCATGGTCTCCAGCCTTGAGAAGCTGGAAGACGGCGGCTTTCGCGTCACCACGGACGAGAACGAGGTATTCGAGGCCAAGGTGGTGGTCATCGCCGCCGGCGGCGGCTCATTCCAGCCGAAGCGCCCGCCGATCCCGGGCATCGAACCCTATGAGGGCAAGAGCGTCTTCTATTCGGTGCGCCGGATGGAGGATTTCCGGGGCCATGACCTTGTCATCGTCGGCGGCGGCGACTCGGCGCTCGACTGGACGCTGAACCTGCAGTCGATGGCAAAGAGCGTGACACTGGTTCACCGGCGGGCCGAGTTTCGCGCGGCGCCCGACAGCGTCAACAAGATGTACGCCATGCAGGAGATGAAGCAGCTGGAATTCAGGGTCGGTCAGGTGACCGGGCTCACCGGAGCCGATGGCCAGCTGTCATCGGCCACCATCAAGGGTGGCCCGGATGGCGACATCGAGGTACCTTGCACCCGCATGCTGCCGTTCTTCGGACTGACCATGAAGCTCGGCCCGATCGCGGAATGGGGGCTCAATCTCCATGAGAACCTGATCCCGGTCGATACCGAGAAGTTCCAGACCTCGGTGCCCGGCATTTTCGCGGTGGGCGACATCAACTGGTACCCGGGCAAGCTGAAGCTGATCCTGTCGGGCTTTCACGAGGTGGCGCTGATGGCGCAGGCCGCCAAGCGCATCGTCAGCCCCGGCGAGCGCATCGTGTTCCAGTACACGACCTCGTCCACCAGCCTGCAAAAGAAGCTCGGCGTCTCCGGCTAGTTATTCCGCCAGGATCGGCGCCGGATCATCGACGTGGCCCCGAAGTTCTTTCTCGGGCATCAGCGTCAGCGTGACGAGGCCCAGCCCCAGAGTGCCGGCCGCGACGAGAAAGATCATCACGAAGGGTTGGGCCGATACGACATGTCCAGCCACCTGAACGCCTTCGCCGGCCAGCGGCAACCCAAAGCCAAGGGCGACCGCGCCGAGCATCGCCACCCCCAATGCACTGCCCAGCGAACGCAGAAAGGTAAGCACCCCCGTCGCCACGCCAAGATGCATGCGGTCGACGGCGTTCTGCACGGACACGGTGGTTACCGGAAATGTCGTGCCGGTTCCCAGCCCGATACAGATGGTGAGGACTTCGACGACAAGCAGCGATGCATGGCCGGCGACAAAGGCCAGCAGGCCCATGCACAGGATGGCGAAGACGACGCCGACCATGGCGATGCGCTTGTAGTGGGTGAAGCGTGGTATCAGGCGGCCGCTGGAAGCGGCGCCGCCCACGGTTCCAAGCAGAAGACCAAGCATTGCAATACCCGACTCGCTGGCCGTGAGGCCAAGTATCGACTGCAGATAGACCGGCAGATACACGGCAAGGCCGACACTGGAGGCCTGGAGCAGGAACATCGACAGGGTACCGGCCAGGACGATCGGGTTGCCCAGCACCTCGAGCGAGATGAGCGGTTCGGCCGCCCGCATCAGCCGCAAGGCAAAGGCGCCCCAGAACAGCGCGGAGCACGCCAGGACGCCGATGACTTCCGGCGATAACCAGGGGTAGGCACTGCCGCCCCAGTTCAGTGCCAGCAGCAACAGCGCCGTTGCCACGATCAGCAGCAATGCGCCAAGGCCATCGATGCTGTGGTTCTTGGCAGCGATGGGCAGCTTCTTGAGCGGCTTGTTGATGATCGCCATGGCAAGAAAGCCCAGCGGGATATTGATCCAGAAAATGAGAGACCAGTGCAGATGCTCAGCGAAGGTGCCGCCCAGCAGCGGCCCGGCGACGCTGGCAACGGCCCAGGTGCCGGAAAACCACGCCGCATAGCGCGCCCGCTCGCGCGGCGGGACGAGGTCTCCGACCACGGTCTGCGTCAGCGCGAAAAGACCACCGCCGCCGGCCCCCTGGATCGCGCGACCCAGGATGAGGACGAACATGTTGGGGGCCAGTGCGCTGACCAGCGATCCAGCAAGGAAGATGAGGATTGCCGCGTAGACGGTTGGCCGACGCCCATAGACGTCGGAAATCTTGCCGTAGAGCGGTGCCACGGCGGTTGCGGTCAAGAGGTAGCCGGTGACGATCCATGGCAGGTATTCGGCACGGCCGAGCAAGCACCCGATGGTCGGCATGGCGGGCGCGACGATGGTCTGGTCGAGGGCTGCCAGCAGCATCGACAGGAGAACGCCGCCAATAATGGCGTTCTTTTCGCTTTCGCTCAGCGGCGCGCTCACGGCCGCCACGGCCTGCTTGTCGACAGCCTGGTCCATAAATCTTCTCGTCCATGCGCTTTGCGCTGCCGCATCACCATTGGGCTTGTCTGGTGCATCCGCGGCGTGATCGATCGTGATGCCCGTGCTTCTGGATTGTGCCCTTGGCAACCCTGGATATGTCGTTCCGTATAGGCCGATTTCGACGGTTGCTCGAAAAAAATTCCAAGCTGGCACTACGCTTCCGCCCGGCTGGCTTGCATCCAGGCGAACGGAGGCGGCGAGGAGATTCAGGCCGGCGGCCGCAACTGGCCGCTCTCGATGCGCTCCATCCGGTAACGCAGCAGCCGCAGGATGCGGCTTTCGAAATTGGCGCCTTCGACACGGTCGAACCGCACCTGGTCCCTGTCGTGTTTGGCAAGCTCGGCCGCCGTGATCGCGGCGGCCTTGGCCTTTGCGGCGTCGCAATCCTTCTGCGGATAAGCTGCCTTCAGGGCGTCTTCCAGCGCGCGGCCGTGGTTCTGGGCGATCTCGACATGGCGGTCTTCATGGCGCTTGATGTCGGCGGACAAGGTATCCCAGAACAGCCGCACATCGGCGTCGGCTTTGCGCGGGCGGCGCCATTCGGGAAGGATCACCTTGACCTTGACGGTGACGACCGCGTCGGCGATCCGGCAGGAGCCCGGCTGGCTGGCGTAGCTGATGCGTGTCGTGAAAGCCATCTGGGTGGCGCCTGGGTGGCGCGACCCCGTGCTTTTGACCTGGGGCCCGTGTTTGGCAAGTTGCTGCTCGATATCCTCCAGCGTTCTGCCGCCAATGGGGAAATAGCTGTATGTCTTCACCAGATTGGCCGCATTCGCCGGAACGGCGGCGGTAAGCAGCAGTGCGCTGAGCAGGGATCGTATCATCATGTTGCCTCTTCAATCACCTTGCTTTACGGCCTTCGCCGGCGCAACGGAATTGATCCAATGCGGATCACACATCGTTGACGACATCTTGGTTGATGAGCCCATGGTTGAAGCGCAATGACGGCGGGGCGATGGCAACTGGCGCATGGGCGCCATCTTGAGCTTGGCGGCAAGGCCGTGGTCGTCGGCATCCTCAATGTCACACCCGACAGCTTCTCCGATGGCGGCTTGTTTGATGCTCCTGAACCCGCGCTCGCCCAGGCGCGCCGCATGATCGGGGAAGGAGCTGCCGTCATCGATGTCGGCGGAGAATCGACCCGCCCGGGCGCGGCCGCGATATCAGCCAGCGAGGAGCAGGCCCGTATCCTGCCCGTGATCGAGGCGTTGGCGCAGGTCGGCGACGTGCTGATTTCGGTCGACACCTATCGTGCCGACACCGCGCGGCTCGCCGTCAAGGCCGGTGCGCATATCGTCAACGACGTCTGGGGTCTGCAGCGCGAGCCCGATATTGCGCGGGTGGCGGCCGAAACCGGCGCCGGGCTCGTCATCATGCATACTGGACGGGATCGCGACAAGCTGACCGATGTGATTGCCGACCAGCTGGCGTTCCTGGGAAAATCGCTTGAGATCGGGCGCGGGCAAGGTGTCGCCGACGGCCATATCGTGCTCGATCCCGGCTTCGGCTTCGCCAAGGAGACGGCGGAGGAAAACCTCGATCTGATGGCACGGTTTGCCGAGCTTGGCGAGCTAGGCTTCCCGCTGATGGCCGGTACGTCACGAAAGCGTTTCATCGGCACCGTCACCGGCCGCGACGCCGCCGACCGGGCGGCCGGCACGGCGGCGACCAGCGTCATTCTCCGGCTCAAGGGCGCGCACCTGTTTCGCGTCCATGATGTCGCAATCAACGTGGACGCGCTGGCGGTGGCGGATGCTATGCTGGCGCGGGAAACCGGATCGGAACGCTGAGCCATGTATGTCATCCGCATGAAGAATTGCGCCTTCTTTGCCCGGCATGGCGTGCTGGACGAGGAAGAAGCGCTGGGGCAGCGCTTCTATGTCGATGCCTCGCTCACCGTCGAGCCGGGACGCGCGCTCGTCGATGACGCCATCGGGGAAACGGTGAATTACGGCGTCGCCTTCACCGTCATCGAGGAGATCATCACCGGACACCGGTGCTTCCTGATCGAGGCGCTGGCCCTGGAAGTCGCGAAGGCTCTCACCGGGCGCTTTCCCCAGATCCGGAAAGCCGAGGTCACCGTTCGCAAGCCCAATGCGCCGGTGCCTGGCGTGCTCGATTACGTCGAGGTGACCGTTGTCTGGCCCGAATAACACCGTCTATCTGAGCCTCGGCGGCAATCTGGGCGATCCGGCGGCGTCGATGGGAGCCGCGTTGCGCCTGCTCGACGCCGATCCCGATACCGACATGGCCGCCGTCTCCTCGCTCTACCGGACGCCGCCCTGGGGCAAGCTCGACCAGCCGGATTTCCTCAACGCGGCCGCCGAATTATCGACGCGGCTGTCGCCGCGGGCATTGCTCGACCTCTGCCTCGATGCCGAGCGAAAGCTCAAACGCGTGCGTGAGGAGAGGTGGGGGCCGCGCCTCATCGACATCGACATCCTGGTGTTCGGCGACCGCATCATCCATGAAACGGGCCTGGAAGTGCCGCACCCGCGCATGCTGGAGCGCGCCTTCGTGCTGGCGCCGCTGGCCGAAATCGCGCCGGATCTTGCCATAGGCGGCAAACGCGTGGCCGATCGCCTGAGCGCGGTCGATGCGGCCGGCATCGAGCGGCTGCCATCAGGCCGCGACTGGTGGCGGCGCTAAATCGAGGATCAGCCGGAGAAACCACCGTCATCGAGGAATGCTTTTTCCTCAGCCGTGGTCTCGCGGCCAAGCATCCGGTTGCGGTGCGGAAAGCGGCCGAAGCGCTGGATGATGTCGCGGTGCTCCAGCGCGTATTTCAGATTGAACTCGGCCCTGGCGGTATGAAGTTCGACCGACCGCTCCTGGTCCGCAAGATTTTCCGAATGTTCGAACGGCAAATAGAGGAACACACGCACTTCCGGTTCCAATGCCAGATCGTGGCCGGCATCGACCGCTTTTTGCGCAAAATGCTTTGCCAGTGGGTCGGTTGCAAACATGTGGCCGGTGCCGCGAAAGCAATTGCGCGGGAACTGGTCGAGCAGGATCATCAGCGCCAGCGAGCCCTCGGCATGGCTTGACCAGACATCGCATTCACGGCGCGCTGCGGCGTAGTGGAGATCGAGGAAGCGGTCGCGGAAATCGGCATCGAAAGCGTCGTTCTTCTCGAACCAAGCATCCTCGCCGGCGTCGCGCCAGAACTTGGTGATCGACAGGGCTCTTCTGTCCAATTCCATGCCTAACTCCCTCAATCCGCCGATTCGGATTTATGCAGGACGCCGGCCGTTTCCTCGTTGAGCGCCTGGCCAGGACGGCGGGGCGTGGAGAGTGGGGTCGGGATCGGCGTACCGATATTGCCTTTCAGGAAACGCTGTCCCGAGCGGATGCCTTCGGCGAGCTGGGTCTCGAACCGGGCCGTGTCGCGGCGCCTGACGTCCTCGATCGTTTCGGCGACGTCCTCGGGATCGACGCCCAGCGCCTCGAGGGTCGAGCCACCAAAGACGAGCGCCGATTCGAAGGTTTCGCGCAGCTGATAATCGACGCCGGCGCGGATGAGCTGCAGCGCCGTGCCGCGGTCGAACGCACGGGCCAGCACCGTAAGCAGGGGGAACTCAGCCTTGACGAGTTCGGCGATGCGGATGGCGGCGTCGGGCTTGTCGACACAAATGAGCACGGCCCGCGCCCGGCCGGCCCCGGCCGCGTGTAGGATGTCCAGCCGCGTGCCGTCGCCATAATAGACCTTGAAGCCGAAATCGGCGGCCGCCTGGATCATCTCGACATCGTTGTCGATGATCGAGACGTCGATGCCGCGCAAGAGCAGGGGTTGGCTGGCGATCTGGCCGAAGCGGCCAAAGCCGATGATCAGCACGCTGCCGGACAGGCCGTCGGCGACTTCGACGCCGTCCAGCGACTGCTCGTCCCGTGGCGTGAAATAGCGCAAGGCGATGATCGCCAGCGGCGTCAGCACCATGGAGATGATGACTATCGCGGTCAGCGTTGCGTTTGCCTGGCCGTCGATGATGCCGACGGCGGCGGCCGCGGAATAGAGCACAAAGGCGAATTCACCGCCTTGCGCCATGAAGACCGCGCGCTCCAGTGCCTCGCGGTGGCCTGATTTCAGGATGCGGGCAACAATGTAGATGCCGAAAGCCTTCATCACCATGTAGGCCACGACGTAGACGGCGATCAGCTTCCAGTTCGCGGCCACCACATGCAGATCGAGCGACATGCCGACCGCCAGGAAGAACAGGCCGAGCAGGATGCCGCGGAACGGCTCGATGTCGGCTTCAAGCTGATGGCGGAAGGTCGATTCCGAGAGCAGCACGCCGGCCAGGAACGCGCCCATCGCCATTGACAGGCCGCTGAGCTGCATGGCAAGCGCCGATCCGAGCACGACCAGCAGAGCCGCGGCCGTCATCACTTCGCGCGCACGGGCATCCGCCAGGATGCGGAAGAAGGGGTTGAGGAGGTAGCGTCCCGCTACCACCAGGCCGATGATCGCGGCGAGGCCGATGCCGACCTCGGTCAGCCGCTCCGACAGGCTGGTACCGGCACCGCCCGGCGCCAGGAAGGCAATCAAGGCGAGCAGCGGCACGATGGCCAGGTCCTCCAGCAGCAGGATGGAGACGATGCGCTGGCCCTTGGGTGCGGCGATTTCGCCGCGCTCCTCCAGAAGCTGCATGACGATGGCCGTCGAGGTCAGCACGAAACCGGCGCCGGCGACGAAGGATTGCGCGATCGGAAACCCTCCGGCCATGCCAACACCAGTCAAGAGCACCGCGCAGACGCCGACTTGAAGGGCGCCCAGCCCAAAGATCTCGCGGCGCAGGCCCCAAAGCCGCGACGGCTGCATTTCCAGGCCGATGATGAACAGGAACATGACCACGCCGAGTTCGGCGACATGGAGGATGGCTCCCGATTCGGAAAAGACGCCGAGGCCGAACGGGCCGATCACCACGCCGGCGGCCAGGTAACCGAGAATCGAACCGAGACCCATGCGCTTGAAGATCGGGACGGCCACCACGCCCGCCGCCAGCAATGCCACCACCTGAATGAGATCGCTGCCCGCTGCCTCTGCCGCCATGATCCGTTCCTTTGTCGTATAGCACTCCTTGCATGCAGTGGGAGCGGGAGGCAAGGGCGGGAAGCCTGCCAGGAAAGGTAGGGTGCTGTCGGTGCGAATCCCCCGGTGGAACAACGGTCTCCGCTTGTCTGCGGGACGTTCGGCATCTATATGAGCTGCATGCTTGACCGTTCGTCCCAGCCGTCTTCGCCGCCCCATATTCCGATGGATGCGCTCAGCGAGGTCCTGCAAGATTTTCGCCTGAGTGGCGTCAACTATGGCCGCTGCGAGCTCCGACATCCATGGAGCATAGAATTTCCGCGACAATCGCTGCTTCGTTTTCACTTTGTCGGCCAGGGTCCGTGCTGGATCCATACCGAAGCGCAGGGCTGGCAAGAGTTGCGCGATGGCGATCTGGTGCTGCTGCCGCAGGGCATCGCCCATCGGCTGGCGAGTGCGCCGGACGTGGTGGGCGACTCGCTCGAGGGCTGCCAGGTGATCAAGTTAGGGGGCAATGTCTGCGAAGTGGTGCGGGAAGGAACGGGCGCGACAAGCACCCTTTTCTGCGGCTCCATGGCCTTGGACTCCTGTGCGCTCAATCCATTGATCACGTTGATGCCGGCTGTCATCAAGGGTTGCGACGTGGCCGGCAATGACCCGGTCGTTGGTCCTTTGCTGGCTGCCATGACGATGGAGGCCGCGCAACCGCAGATGGGCAGCGCCACCATCTTGTCGCGTATGGCGGATTTGCTGACAGCCCGGCTCATCCGCTGTTGGGTCAATTGCAACGGAGCCTCGACCACAGGTTGGCTCGCAGCCATCCGCGATCCCCATATCGGCCGCGCCCTGGCAGCCATGCATCGAGACCCCGGCCACGACTGGACGCTGGGAAGCCTTGCGAGCGTGGCAGGCCAATCGCGATCGATTTTCGCCGCGCGTTTCAGCGCTGTATTGGGCGAGGGTGCCGCGCGCTATCTCGCTCGCCTGCGCATGCAGCTTGCCCGCGAGTTGTTGGGGCAGAGCGGTTTGTCGGTTGCCGAGGTCGCTACTCGTTTGGGCTATGATTCCGAGGCATCCTTCGCTCGCGCGTTCAAGCGCATCACCAATGTCTCGCCGGGAATTGTGCGTCGCACAAATCCCGGACGAATAGACATGAATTTCGGATTTTAAGATACATATCATCCGACAGAACTCGTCTATCAAGATCTCCAAACTTTGGAGATCTTTCCGTGACAGACACAACATTACAGCTTGAAGACGCCGCGATTGGCCTTGATGCCGACACGCCGGCCGCGTGGAGCGCAGCCACCTGGTTTGCGGTCATTTCACTGGCGGCCACCAGCTTTGCCCTGGTGTCAGCCGAATTCCTGCCCGCAGGCCTGCTGACACCAATGGCGCGCGATCTCGGTATCAGTGAGGGAACGGCCGGACAGGTCGTCACCGCCACCGCTTCCGTCGGCGCCGTGACGGCCATGTTGAGCAATGTTCTTATTGGCCGACTGAACCGCAAGACGGTGCTGGTCGGTCTCATGGCCTTGGCGGTGGCTTCCAATATCCTTGCGGCGCTGGCACCCAATTTCTGGCTGTTGTTGTTAGGCCGCGCCGGGCTGGGGATCGCTCTCAGCGCTTTCTGGGCACTTTCGGTTGCCGTCGTGGCGAGGCTGGTTGGCGCCAACGCGACAGGCCGTGGCATGGCTATCGTTACCCTCGGTGTCTCGCTCGCTACCATTGCCGCGCCGTCCATGGGGGCGTTGATCAGCGACTGGCTGGGATGGCGCAGCGCCATGGCCATGACAGCGGGGCTGGCCGTTTTGGCCATGTTGGCGCAGCTGTTCAGCCTGCCGACCTTGCCGGCGACAGCAAGCAACAGTCTTGCAGACGTGTTTCGGCTTACACGGCGGCGCGGCATTCAAATCGGCATGCTGGCCATTGTCTTGCTGATGACGGGGCATTTTGCTGGTTCTGTCTATGTGCGCCCCTTCCTCGAACACGTCACGCTGCTTGCAACCGGTCCAATCGCCCTGGCTCTGCTTGGGTTTGGCATCGCCGCTGTGATCGGCAACATTGCCGGCGGCCGCATGGCCGATGCCAATATTCACATGGCTCTCGTGGTCACCGCGGCGTTAATGGCGGTTGCGGCGCTCGCCTTGGTGCTTTGGGGCGTGCACATTGGCGTTGCCTTCGGGTTCGTCGCGCTTTGGGGCTTCGCCTTCGGCATGGGGCCGGTGGTGCTGCCAACCAATCTCTCGCGTGCGGCACCTGACGCGCTGGAAGCAGCGGGCAGCCTGATGGTCGTCTCTTTCCAGGTTGCCATCACGATCGGCGCGGTTGTCGGTGGCTATGTCGTGGACACCTATGGTGCCACGGCGCCGTTGACCGTTACGGCCGTCCTTGCTGCATCGACAGCTGTGCTCGCTCTGCTGCAGCCTCGCGGCTGAACTTTGCTCCAACTGACATGGAAGGGCTGAACTCGACCCGCCGCAGTGTTGCAGGCTCTTTACACAAGTTTACGCCATGCACGCGTTGCTTGTTGCCGCAATCGAAGGCTAAGCACGCTCGGCTTCGGCCACTGGGGGTGAGCGGCGATCAAGTCGCACCCTTTTGAGGAGATGACTGACATGAAGAAGTTTTTGCTCGTTGCCGCCGGGCTGGCGGTGCTTGCCGGCTCGGCCTGTTCGAAGGCGCCGGAATGCACGACCGAGATCGCGACCAAGAAGGCGCAGGACATGGCCGCGGCGCTGCAGGAGGCGATCACCAAGGATCCGTCCAAGGCGGCTGACCTGACCGCCAAGGTTCAGGCGGTGACGACCAAGTATCAGGGTTCCACGACCCTGGCCGATGCCTGCAAGGCGTATGACGAGCTGACCAAGGCGATCAAGGGCTGACGCCTGGTTCGTCCGTTTCCAAGGAGGCGGTGGCGATGGGCCGCCGCCTCTTTGTTTCGTGGGGTGTATTCGCGCAATCCCAGGAGAAGTGTTTTTCCGTCCGGAATTCGTAAAAGAATAGAGGCGAGGGTGCGCTCAGTTCGGCGCGATTGAGCCGACTTCGACGGCATCGACGCGCTTCAGGCTCATGCCGATGACGGGCACCAGCTGGTCCTGAACGCGCACGGCAACCGTTACGGTCATGGAATTGTCGTCGGGAATGCGGGCCTGCATCACACCGCGCAATTGGTTGCGGTTGATGGTGAAGACCACCTTGTGGGCGTCGACGACGTTGCCGCCGATGATGTCGAGGCCGGCGCCGGCAGCGCCACCCATGAAGGAACCCTTGTAGTCGCGGCCCTTGCGCTCGATCTTGGCCGACATGGGCTGGGTGAACATGCCGACCCGGCAACCGCCGTCCAGTGTCATGCCCATCTTGCCGTCCGGCGTGGAGCCGGTGAAGCTGCAGTTGAATTTCGTGCCCTTGTATTTGCCGGCGACGATTTCGCCCGGGCCAACCCATTTGCCTTCGGCCGACTGGAAAAACTGCTTGTCCGGTTCCGTGGCAGAGGCCGCCGAGGCAATGCCGACGACAGCTGTGATCACCGCCGCCAGGGGCAGGACGCTGGACAGAATTACGCTTTTCATCGACGACACCCGGCAACAACGAGGCTGTTTGAAACCGGTTCGACCATGAAGAAGATTGGTTAATGCTTCGTCACCGCGGGCCCTCGAAACAGCAGTCCGATCATCGTCCCGAAGAGCTGGACGCTATTTGCCGGAGCCGGCTGTTTCGGCGTCTTTCTTGGCTGCGAACGACGTCAATGCGGCGAGGAAATCGCCCAGCCCGGGGCGCCTGGCAGCGCTGAAGGGCAGGGGACGCGCCGTCTCCATCGCGGCGATACCGATGCGCGCCGTCATCATGCCGTTGACGACGCCTTCGCCCAGCTTTGCCGAGAGGCGGGCCGCCAGGCCGTGGCCGACGATCTGCTGGACGAAACTGTCGCCGATGGCGATCGAACCGGTGACCGCCAGATGCGCCAGTACGCTGCGCGCCAGGCGGAAGAAACCCAGCGTTCCGGGCCGTCCGCCATAGAGTTCCGACAGCCGGCGGATGAGGCGCCCGGCCTCGAACACGACATAACCGACATCGACCAGCGCGCGAGGGCTCACGGCCGTCACCAGCGAAACCCGCTTGGCGGCCTCGAGAATCATCACCTTGGCCCTGACATCAAGGGGGCCGAGGATTTCCGCCTCCGCCAGGCGCACCAGATTGGCGCCGTCGATAATCTCGCCGCGCAATTCAGCCAGCGCGCGCCGGCCGGCAGCGGTCTCGGGTTTGGCCGCGACAAAGGCCGACAACTCGTCGACCACCGCGCGTGCCGCCTTCGGATCGTCGCGCGCGATGGCATCGAGCGCGCGCTTCTGCAGCTTTTCGACCTCGGCGAGGCGGGCGATGGCCAGGAACTCGCGAATCAGGATTACCAGCAGCGCCAGCAGCGCAATCGCCGCCATCCCGGCGGCCAGCCAGCCCAGCCATTCGGCGCGGGCAAAGAGATCGCGTATCAACTGGTCGGTCCACAGGCCGACAGCCAGCGAAACCAGCACGCCGAAGGCGCCGAAGAAGATGCTGCCGAGAACCGAGCGCCTTCTGGGGGCGACCGATGGCGGCGGCTCGGCGGCAATAGCGTCCGGTTCGTCGAAAACGTCGACCTCCGCCGGGATGACCAGCGCCACATCGGCCTTCATGGAGCGCGGTCTGCGCGACGGTTCGGTCTGGCGGGCTTGTGGCGCGTCTTGTTTCGGCGCGGCTTCCGGCTCGATGCGGAATGCCGCCGGTTTGCGGGGCGCGGTCATGCCAGATGGTCTCCGATCAGGAACTGCAAGGCGCGGTCGAGCCTGATATGGGGCAGCGACAGCGTGACACCTTCGGCCGTGCGTTCGAGTTTCGGCGGACGGAACCGGACGAAGCGGATTGCCGGGTCCGTGGAGTCCTGCCTGTGATCCGGCCCCGAAAGATCGAAAACAGCATCAATGTTCTCCGGTAAATCACCAGGAAATATAGCTGTTTCCGTCTTTCCGTCGAATGTTTCACCATCGATCTTCTCGCCGGCGATCGGCGTGCCGATGATAACAGGCAATGTTTCGCGACCCTGTTTGACGGTGCCTTCGCGGGTGGCGCGCACCGCCGCCATGGCGACGACGTCGACATCGGCGCCGGTGAAATTCGCCCGCGCCACGGCGCGGTCGGCAAGGCGCCGCACGATCGCCTGCAACCGGTCATGGCTTTCGTGGTGCAGATGATCGGCCTTGGTCGCCGCGACCAGGATGCGGTCGATACGCCGGGAGAACAGGTCGGTTATGAAGCTGCCCCGGCCGGGGCGAAAACAGCTGAGGATCTCGGTGACAGCGCGCTCCAGATCGGCCATGGCACCAGGCCCGGCGTTCAGCGCCTGCATGGCGTCGATGAGCACGATCTGGCGGTCCAGGCGCGTGACGTGCTCGCGGAAGAACGGTTTGACGACATGCGTCTTGTAGGCCTCGTAGCGCCGTTCCATCATGGCGTGCAACGAGCCGTTGCGCGCGCGCCTGTCGCCCAGGCCGGCCAGCGGCGCGAAAGTCAGCGCGGGCGAGCCTTCGAGATCGCCGGGCATCAGGAAACGGCCGGGCGGCAAAGTCGAAAGCGCCCGTTCGTCGAGCTTGCATGCCTTGAGATAGGCGGCGAAGCTTTCAGCCAGCCGGCGTGCCGTCATTTCCTCGGCGTCGGCATTCGGGTCGATTTCCGCCGAGATCGCTCGCCAGGCCAGCGAAAGGTCCTCGCGCACCGGCAGCGTGGCCATTTCGAGGGCTTCGCGCGAAAAATCGGCGAAGGATTTGCCGAGCAGCGGCAGATCGAGCAGCCATTCGCCGGGGTAGTCGACGATGTCGACCGACAGCTTGCCCGACGAGAACATGCGGTTCCAGCCGGAGGCCGATTCATATTCGATCGTCAGCCGCAGTTCCG
Organism: Mesorhizobium sp. CO1-1-11; assembly: GCF_020164995.1. Lineage (NCBI taxonomy): Bacteria > Pseudomonadati > Pseudomonadota > Alphaproteobacteria > Hyphomicrobiales > Phyllobacteriaceae > Mesorhizobium > Mesorhizobium sp. CO1-1-11. The sequence goes on along the minus strand of NZ_JAIUHE010000009.1, from coordinate 55,009 downwards.
AAATGGCGCGGGTCGAGTCCGGCCAGACGCGATCGTTGACCAAAGCGGCGATGTGGTCTTCGTATTGAAAACGCGGCACGGCGTCGTCGGGCTGCTGTTCGAGGAAGGCGCGCGCGATCCGCCCCGATTTCTGCGCCTCGAACAGCGGCAGACGTCCGCCGTGGATCAGATTGTGGACGAAGGCAGAGATGAAGACGGTCTTGCCGGCGCGGGAGAGACCCGTCACACCCAGACGCAGCGATGGAGAAAAAAGTCCGGTGGCACGTCCCGACAATGTGTCGAGGGCAATTCTTGCCTCGTCGGTGAAGGTGGTCAGCGATGATGCCAAAATATGATCTCTCGGGCTTGCGTCCGCCCGATATAGGCGCTGGAACCCGGCTTTGAAATGGCGCTGGAAATCGGCATCAGGGATCGGCCGGTGTCAGGAAGGCTTCGAGATAGCCCGCTCCCTGGGTCGCTTTCGCCAGATCGCCGGGGAAACGGACGACCGCAAGACCCGAGGTTGGAAAGCCGTGATTGAGCATTGCCCGCTCCGCCTCGCCGCCATCACCCGAAACCGCCATGGCGAGATCCTCCGTCATCGGGTTGTGGCCTATGACCAGCAATGAACCGGGGCCGCCATGATCCCGGACGAGGCGGAGATAGCAGGCCGCGTCCTCGCTGTAGAGCGCGTCGAAAAACAGCACCTTGCCTGTGTCGGTCTGTCCGGCCAGACCCTCGAGGGTTTCCCTGGCGCGTTTGGCGTTGGAGCACAGCGTCAGGTCCGGCACATAGGAGCGGGAACGCATCGCGGTCCCCATTTTTTCGGCATCGGCGCGGCCGGATGCGTCCAACGGACGATCGAAATCACGCATGCCCGGCAAGGCCCAGCCGGCCTTGGCGTGTCGCAACAGATAAAGCCTGCTCACCCAACCTCCAACGGTGCCCGAGAGGAGAAGTCCTGCCGCGATTAGCCACGAGAAAAGCCGCACGCACAATGGTACGCGTGCTTCAGCACGGCGAATCACTTGCACGCGATGGGCGAGGATCGTCGTACTTTCGCCATCAAAACAGATTTATGCCGCTCCGGAGAAGGCTGGAGACGCACTTTAACAATTGCGTGAGTCGGTGGCTGATTGCGCTTGTGCAGGCGTCTGGTGGCGAATATATAGGCGCCAAATTTGGGGCTGTTGGGTGAGTCGAATGAACGACATCGTTACCGCCGATTACATACCCTCCGAAGACGAGCCGTTCATGAACGAACGGCAGAAATCCTACTTCCGCCAGAAGCTCGTCACCTGGAAAAATGACATCTTGCGCGAGGCGCGCGAAACCCTCGAAATCCTGCAGCAGGAAAACGCCAACCATCCCGACCTCGCCGACCGCGCCTCTTCGGAAACCGACCGCGCCATCGAACTCAGGGCCCGCGACCGTCAGCGGAAACTCATCTCAAAGATCGATTCGGCGCTGCAGCGCATCGATGAAGGCACTTACGGCTATTGCGAAGAAACCGGTGAGCCGATCGCCTTGAAGCGGCTCGACGCGCGCCCGATCGCCACCTTGTCGATCGAAGCGCAAGAACGGCATGAGCGCCGTGAAAAAGTCTATCGCGACGACTGATAGACCGCCTTTGCATTGATTTCCAAATGGCCGGTTATCCGGCCATTTCTGTTCGATGCGTGCCACCTTCAATAGATTTGAACACGCTTGAACGCCGGCCAGCCTAGTCACTGGCAGGCGACAGTTCATCTCTTGACCTAGGCGCAGTTCATCTCTTTTGGCTTGAAAGTTCGCCCAACAGCCTGGTCATTTCATCGTCGAGCGAGGGCGGCGCCTTGGCTGCCGGTTTGCCCACCGGGCCGCCGGAGCGGGGCTGGTCGAGCGAAACCTCGAGTTCTTTCATCAGCGTGTCGTCGATGCTGTCCTGCGTCGGCGGTGGTGGCGTGTGCCTGGCGGCATTGACGTTGGCGGAGCCATAAGCAGGCAGCGGCGTGACATTGGTCGATTGATAGGTTTGCGCCGCTGGTTTCGGTGCGGGCGCCGGAGCCGGTGGTGGCGCCGCCGGACGCTGGCGGGCAGGCTGTGCCATGGCCACCGGCTGCGGAGCGGGTGCTTGTCTCGGAGGCACGGGAGCGGGCTGCGGCGACCGCGGCTTCGCAGCCGGGGCGGCGGCCGCCGGGACAGGCTGCAGGCCGCCATCTCCAGTCAACGCCGGACGGCGCGGCGCGGCGAGGCGGATGTCGCGTTCGACAACGACGTCGGTCGGGCCGCCGATCAGAAGCAGATGTTCGATGTCGTCGCGTCGCACCAGCACCAGTCGGCGATGGCTGTCGACGGCGGTTGCGTCCATGACGGCGAGCCGCGTCTTGCGGTTGCGGCCGCCGGCGACAAACGTGCCGAAGGTCAGGTTGCGCACGAGCCTGACGATGACGAGAACGATGACCAGCAGGATCAGCGCCGCGAAGGTCCACAGGAGTGCCGCCGCATAACCGGGACCCGCCACGCTATCCAGCCACTGCATTGGTTTCCCCCGAACGGTTTGGAAAGTGACGCGACACTAGACCGTTGCGACTGGCTACCGCAAGTTGCCTTTCACGCATCGTGAACAGCTTGAAACACAGGGAAGGCCAGCCGACAGCATTTTTATCCGACATTTGCCGCCCGGGCCTTTTCCAGACCAGGAGAATGTGATTCAACCGGCTAAAGCGCGTCGCGCTGAAACGGATTCATGCGGCGCGTTTCAGGTCCGTGTTTTTCATGCATGTCGTTTTCCCAAAACCGAAGTCATTTTTGGGCGACATGCATTGGGGGCGGGTGTCGGAACATCGGATTTCATGAGCAGGGGGCATATGGCCAAGGAAGCGCGCGGCGATTTCTATCCGGCACCGATCGTCGACCAGAATACGCGACCGGGCGCGGTCACCCGGCTTATCATCTTCATCGTCGTCCTGACGGGCGCCGCAATCGTCTTCGGCCTTTTCCGCGAGCGCCTCGGCGATCCGTTCCTGCTCGGCATGCTCGGCGTACTGGCGATGATCGGTGTCGGCTTCCTGTTCGCGACCGCGATCGGCTTCGTGCAGATCACACCGCGCTCCACGGGCGACGAACTGTCCAAGGCCTTCGTCGATTCGATGTCGCAGGGCCTGCTGGTCACGGACACCAAGGGTCGCGTCGTCTACGCCAACCGCGCCTATGCCGATATGACCGGCGCCTCATCGGCCGCCGACCTGAAGACGGTCGAAGGATTGCTCTCCGATGTCCCCGAAGCCTCGGTGACCATTTACCGGCTGGCGTCCGGCTTGCGTGACGGGCAGCCGGGCGACGGCGAGTTCCGGCTCGCGCAATCGATCCGGCCCGGCGCCGAACCGGGCGCGCGCTGGTACCGGGCACGCGCCCGCGCGTTCAGCGTCCCGGGCCAGCGGCTGCCGATGCTGGCCTGGCAGCTCGCCGACATTTCGCAAGAGCGGGCCGAGCAGGAGCGTTTCTTCCTCGATCTGCAGAAGGCAATCGACCACCTCGACCACGCGCCGGCCGGCTTCTTTTCGGCCGACCAGGACGGCCGCGTCACCTACATCAACGCCACGCTCGCCGGATGGCTGGGCATCGATCTCGCCAGCTTCACCCCCGGTGCCGTCGCCTTGCCCGATATTGTTGCCGGCGACGGCATGGCGCTGGTGCGCTCCGTCAAGGCGGACCCCGGGACGACGCGCAATGCGGTCATCGATCTCGACTTGACGACGATGACCGGCGAGGCGCTGCCGGTGCGCTTCATGCATCGCGTTTCGGCCAGCCGTGAGGGCGTCGGCGGGCCAACCCGCACCATCGTGCTCAACCGCACACAGGGCGAGGATGCCTCGGCCGACCTGCGCGCCTCGGAAGTGCGCTTCACCCGCTTCTTCAATTCGACGCCGATGGCGATTGCCGGTGTCGATGCCAGCGGGCGCATCCTGCGCACCAACGCACCGTTCCTGTCGCTGTTTTCCTCGGTCGTCGACCGCGATGCCGTGGATCGCCGCGTGCGGCTCGACACGGTCATCCATGACCGCGACCGGCCGGCCTTTGCCGCGGCTTTCGAGAAAGCCCGGCAGCGGCAGGCCGACATTGATCCGATTGAGACCGTGCTGCCCGGCAATGATGAGCGGCATATCCGTTTCTACGTCAACGCCGTGGCCGATGGCACCGGCGGCGAAGGAGCCGAGGAAGCGGCCATCGTCTACGCCGTCGAGACGACCGAGCAGAAGGCGCTCGAAGGGCAGATGGCGCAAAGCCAGAAGATGCAGGCCGTCGGCCAGCTCGCCGGTGGCATCGCGCACGACTTCAACAATGTGCTGACCGCCATCATCATGGCGTCCGACCTGCTTTTGACCAATCACCGGCCGTCGGATCCGTCCTTCCCCGACATCATGAACATCAAGCAGAACGCCAATCGCGCGGCCTCCCTGGTCAGGCAGTTGCTGGCCTTCTCGCGCAAGCAGACGCTGCGGCCGGAAGTGCTGAACCTCACCGACGTGCTCGCCGATCTGAGGATGCTGCTTGCCCGGCTGGTCGGCAACGACATCAAGCTCAAGGTCGACCACGGCCGCGACCTGTGGCCGGTCAAGGTCGATATCGGGCAGTTCGAGCAAGTGGTGGTCAACCTGGCGGTCAACGCGCGCGACGCGATGCCGGCGGGCGGCGATCTCACCGTGCGCACCCGCAACGTGACCGCCGAGGAATGCAAGACCTTTCCCTATCGCGAACTCGCGGCCGCCGACTATGTGGTGGTCGAAGTCGAGGATACGGGTTCAGGCATCGCGCCCGACGTGCTGAAGAAGATCTTCGAGCCGTTCTTCACCACCAAGGAGGTCGGCAAGGGCACGGGCCTTGGCCTGTCCATGGTCTACGGCATCATCAAGCAGACCGGCGGTTTCATTTTCTGCGATTCCGAAGTCGGCAAGGGGTCCACCTTCCGCATCTTCCTGCCGCGTCACATCGTGGAAGCGAAAACGGCAGCCGAAGCCGGTGAAGCGCCGGCGGCAGCGGCAGTCAAACTGGCCGATAGCACCAAGGATCTGTCCGGGTCGGCGACGGTCCTGCTGGTCGAGGATGAGGATGCCGTGCGCATGGGCGGCATGCGGGCACTGACCTCGCGCGGCTATACCGTTCACGAGGCATCCTCGGGCGTCGAGGCGCTGGAAGTGTTCGAAGCGCTAGGCGGCAAGGTCGACATCGTCGTTTCCGACGTGGTGATGCCGGAAATGGACGGGCCGACCTTGCTCGGTGAGTTGCGCAAACGCCAGCCGGACATCAAGTTCGTTTTCGTCTCCGGCTATGCCGAGGACGCTTTCGCCAGGAACCTGCCGGCGGAGGCGCATTTCGGCTTCTTGCCAAAGCCGTTCTCGCTCAAGCAACTGGCCACGATCGTCAAGGATGTCCTTGAATCCTAGGTGCTTCCAATGCCGCACTCTTGCACAACGCCGTAACAACGCCATGATTGTTGAAAATACAGCAGGCGGGCTTGGGGGAGCGGCTGTTGACGCCACACATCGAGGCAGGCAAGGGCGATTACGCCGACACGGTTTTGTTGCCGGGCGACCCGCAGCGCGCGGAGTGGATGGCGCAGACATTCCTGGACGCGCCGCGCTGCGTCAATCGCCGACGCGGCGCTCTCGGCTTTACCGGCTTGTTTCGCGGCAAGCCCGTCAGCATTCAGGCGACGGGCATCGGCGTTTCATCCTTCCTGATCTACGCCCATGAACTGCTTGACTTTTATGGCGTCCGAACACTGATCCGCACCGGTACCTGCGGCAGCCTGAGCGCCGAGGCAAAGCTGCGCAGCCTTGTGATCTCGCAATCGGCACGGCCTGAAAATACCGAGAGCGGTCGAGTTTTTGGCCTTTACGCAGCCGATGTTGGCCCGGATCCGGCGCTGCTGGCTAGCGCATTGAGCAAGGCAGCCGCACTTGGCATCGACTACCACGCCGGCCTGACAGCCTGCACCGATATATTCTACCATCCTGAAGCGCGTGCCCGTTATGCCGACGCAAGGGCGCTCGGGGCGCTGGCGGTAGACATGGAAACCAGCGCTCTCTATCGCATAGCGGCCCATTTTGGCGCGAGGGCATTGTCGCTGCTGACCGTCGTCGACAATCTGCTTACCGGCGAACAGACCGACTATTCCGAACGCCAGGCGCTTTTCACCGACATGAGCCGGCTCGCGCTCGAAGTCGCCACGGAAGGGCGCTAGGCGGCCTCTCGCTTCAACACCTCCTGCATGGATAGTCGGTGGCCGCGTAGATAGAGTGCGCAAGTTGTGCGCAGCATCGACGCGAAGTTAGGGATCTCGCCGTTGATCTCGATGGCTTCGTCGTAGAGTTTCGAGATGAATTTCGGCGTCGTCAGGTTCTGGCTTTCGGCGATTTCGTCGAGCAAGGCCCAGAACGTGACCTCGAGCTGGATGCTCGTCGAATGTCCATCAATGCGGATCGACCGGTTGATCTGACGATAGCCTTCCGGATCCTGTGCGGCAAAGACTCTGCACATCGTTACCTCCCATTTTTGTTGGTCTTGGGCGCCGACGGGGCGGTCGGTGCCTTTTGAACACTGCCTGCGGTTCATCATCGACCGGAAGGTCGTCAACGGCAATCAGACTTTCGTCCTTGGCAGACTTTCGTCCTTGGGATGGGCATATCCGTTTTTCCAATCCCATGCGTGGTAGTCGGCTGCCACCACCTTCCTTCCCCGGCGCGCATAATCATCTTCGAAAGCACGAAGCTGCGGAGTCTGATTTGGCGAAGGCAATCCACACCATGATCCGGGTTCTCGACGAAGCCCGCTCCATCAATTTCTACACCAAGGCATTCGGCCTTGAGGTCGCCCAACGACTGGACTTCGAGACCTTCACGCTGGTCTACCTCAGCAATGCCGATGCGCCTTTCGAGGTTGAGTTGACCGTCAACAAGGGGCGCGCGGAGCCCTATGCGCTGGGCGATGGCTACGGTCACCTCGCGGTCTCGGTCGCCGATCTCGACAGCGAACATGATCGGCTCGGCGCTCTCGGCCTCAATCCGAAGAAGATTGTCGAATTCAGCCGCGACGGGTCGCTCATCGCCCGCTTCTTCTTCATCGAGGACCCCGACGGCTACAAGGTCGAGGTCCTGCAGCGCGGAGGGCGCTTCCAATAGGGACAACCGGCCGCGCGGACCGGCGCGGCGCCAGCAACGGCACTCTTTCGAGTGCGAACAGCAAGCAGGGAGGAAAACATGGTCACGATCCACGAGGGGAAGCCCGGGCTTTCACGGCGCGAACTTCTCAAACGCGGCGGCGTCGGCGCGCTGCTCGTCATTTCCGGCAGCGCCGTCATCAGTCCGCAACATGCCTGGGGGCTGGAAACCTCGGCTCTGAAGCCCGAGACAATGGCGACGCTGATCCAGCTGGCGCGCGATATCTACCCGCATGACCAAGTCCCTGACAAATATTACGCCGTCGCGGTCAAGGGCCATGATGAGATGGCCGCCAAGGACAAGGCTCACAAGGAGCTTATCGAAAACGGGATCGCCGATCTCGACAAGAGAGCCGGCGAGGGCGGTTATCGCGGGCTCGGCTGGGAAGAGCAGCGGGTCGCGCTGCTCAGGGACATTGAGGGTACGGCCTTCTTCCAGGCGGTTCGCGGCGGTCTTGTCGTCAGCCTCTACAACCAGAAGGAGGTCTGGCCGATCTTCGGCTACGAGGGCGAATCCTATTCCAAGGGCGGCTACATCGCGCGGGGATTCAGCGACATCGAGTGGCTCTGACCCGCTTCGCCTCAACCGCATTCATTTGATTTCATGGGAGGAAACCATGGCAGCAGCATTTGATCTGAAAAACGACGGCGTGGTCGTCATCATCGGCTCCGGCGCCGGCGGCGGCACGCTCGGCAACGAACTGGCGCAGAAGGGCATCGATGTCGTCATCCTCGAGGCCGGTGCCCGCCACGAATATGAGGACTTCATCAACGACGAGTGGGATTCGTTCGCTCAGCTCGCCTGGACGGACAAGCGCACCACATCGGGCGATTGGCGCGTGGCCAAGGATTTTCCCAACCTTCCGGCCTGGATCGTCAAGTCGGTCGGCGGCTCGACCACGCACTGGGCGGGCGCATCGCTGCGCTTCCAGGAGCATGAGTTCAAGACGCTGTCGACCTACGGCAAGCTGGAAGGCGCCAACCTTTTGGATTGGCCGGTGACGCTGGCCGAGATGGAGCCCTATTACGCCAAGGCGGAAGCCAAGATGGGCGTCACCGGCACCAATGGCTGGCCGCGCCTGCCGGGCAACAACAATTTCAAGGTGCTGAAGGCCGGCGCCGACAAGCTCGGCTACAAGGAATGCCATACCGGCAACATGGCGATCAACTCGGTGGAGCGCGACGACCGCAATTCCTGCCAGCAGACCGGCTTCTGCTTCCAGGGCTGCAAATGGGGCGCCAAATGGTCGACGCTCTATACCGAAATCCCGAAGGGCGAGGCGACGGGCCACCTCGAGGTCCGGCCGAACGCCATGGCGATCAAGATCAACCATGACGCCTCTGGAAAGGTCACCGGCGTCGTCTATGCCGACAAGGACGGCAAACTGCAGGAGCAGAAGGCCCGCATCGTGGCGGTCGCCGGCAATTCGATCGAGAGCCCGCGCCTGCTGCTCAATTCCGAATCAGCCAAGTTCCCGCACGGCCTTGCCAACTCGTCGGGGCAGGTGGGCAAGAACTACATGCGGCATACCACGGGATCGGTCTATGCCATCTTCGACAAGCCAGTGCACATGTATCGCGGCACCACCATGGCCGGCATCATCCGTGATGAGGCGCGCCATGATCCGTCACGCGGTTTTGTCGGCGGTTACGAGTTCGAGACGCTGTCGCTCGGCCTGCCCTTCATGGCTGCCTTCCTGAACCCTGGCGGCTGGGGGCGTTCCTTCACCACCGCGCTCGACCACTACGACCACATGGCCGGCCTGTGGATCGTCGGTGAGGACATGCCGCGCGAGGAGAACCGCATCACGCTGCATGGCGACGAGAAGGACGAGCACGGCATGCCGATCGCCGATGTGCATTTCGACGACCATGCCAACGACACGGCGATGCGCAATCATGCCTACAAGCAGGCCACCGCGCTTTACGATGCGGTCGGCGCCACACGCACCTTCCCGACGCCACCCTATCCCTCGACGCACAATCTCGGCACCAACCGGATGAGCGAGAAGGCCGCCGACGGCGTCGTCAACAAGCATGGCCAGGCACACGACATCAAGAACCTGTTCGTGTCGGACGGCAGCCAGTTCACGACGGGTGCGGCCGAAAACCCGACCCTGACCATCGTGTCGCTGGCGATCCGCCAGGCCGACTATATCGCCGCGCAGATGTCGGCGAAAACCATCTGACCTCCCGACTGCCTGCTGGCGCGGAACTTGACCAGTTCCGCGCCTTTTTTCATGGCCTCAGGCGCCGACCGGCTGGCGGTCCTTCGGCAACATCCAGATGAGATGAGAAGACGGGCAGGGTTGCAGACCGAGGCGGTGTCATTGCCAGGGAAGATCTATTGATTGCTTCCCCTGGTGCAGGTCGTGGCGGTGAAGGCGCCGTCGGGCTGCTTCATGATGATGTCGAAGGAGGGCGGACTCTGGCCGTCCAGCGTTGCCTGGGTGAGCGAGAGCGAGTTGCCGCCAGTGGTGTAACCGCCAACTGGTCCCAACCAGGAGATCACGCCGTTTGCATCCATCTGGTAGTTGTAGCCCTGCTGCGCGGTCCCGAACGTGACCGGGCCGTTGTAGACGTTTCCCTTGATGGTGATGTCGCCGAGGTTGAGGAACATGCCGAGCAGGTAGGCCTCGCAGTGATAGATGCCGTCGGGCATCCTGCCGTCGCTGAAGTCGGCTCGGGCCGCTCCGGTTGCCGCCGCCAGAGCCACTATGCCGATGAATATGCGTGAAATGGCTGATGTCATGATGCCGTCCGCTTGAACGACCAAGCTTGCCCTATTTTTGCGCCGCGCCGCAACATTTGCCGTCGGCGATCTGCCTTCGAGATCAAAATATAGGCATCTAAAGAAAATGGGCAAAACTTAGGCATATGCCTTGTGCATTGCGCAAATTTCCCTCAATCAATTTTTAACCGGCTCTCTTTGTTTCGTTCAATCTAATATAGCAACGCACTGATAACATGTATCTATTTTGCGCTTTTCCGCATGCCTTCAGCGGTTGGCACGGGGGTTGCATTGCATAGTCGCGGTGCAATCAACCAGCTTGGGAGTCTTCCGCATGAGGGGTAATTTCTCGACAATAGCAAAAATGTTCTCGGCGAGCGTAGTTGCCGCCTGCCTGGTGATGTCTGCTCCGGCCAGGGCCGCCGATGATACGATCAAGGTCGGCATTCTTCATTCGCTGTCGGGCACGATGGCGATTTCGGAGACGACGCTGAAGGACGCCATGCTGATGCTCATCGACGAGCAGAACGCCAAGGGCGGCCTGCTCGGCAGGAAGCTCGAGGCGGTCGTCGTCGATCCGGCTTCCAACTGGCCGCTGTTCGCCGAAAAGGCGCGTGAGCTGATCTCGAAGGACAAGGTCGCCGCGGTGTTCGGCTGCTGGACCTCGGTGTCGCGCAAGTCGGTGCTGCCGGTGTTTTCCGAACTCGACAATATCCTGTTCTATCCGGTCCAGTATGAGGGCGAGGAAAGCGAGCGCAATGTCTTCTACACGGGTGCCGCGCCGAACCAGCAGGCCATTCCGGCCGTCGATTACCTGATGAGCGAGGACGGCGGTTCGGTGAAGCGCTGGGTGCTCGAAGGCACCGACTACGTCTATCCGCGCACCACCAACAAGATCCTTGAAGCCTATCTGAAGGCCAAGGGCGTCGCGGCCGAAGACATCATGGTCAACTATACGCCGTTCGGCTTCTCCGACTGGCAGACCGAAGTCTCGGCGATCAAGAAATTCGGCTCGGCCGGCAAGAAGACCGCCGTCGTCTCGACCGTCAATGGCGATGCCAACGTGCCGTTCTACAAGGAACTCGGCAACCAGGGCATCAAGGCCGAGGACATCCCAGTCATGGCCTTCTCGGTCGGCGAGGAAGAGCTGGCCGGTCTCGACACCGCGCCGCTGGTCGGCCATCTCGCCGCCTGGAACTATTTCGAGAGCGTCGATACGCCCGAGAACAAGAAGTTCATCGCCGACTGGCACAAGTTCATCAAGAGCGACAAGCGCACCACCAACGACCCGATGGAAGCCCATTATATCGGCTTCAACATGTGGGTGAAGGCGGTCGAGAAGGCCGGCACCACCGATCCGGACAAGGTCATCGACGCCATGATCGGCGTTTCTGTGCCAAACCTGACCGGCGGCTACTCGACGATGATGCCGAACCATCACATCACCAAGCCGGTGCTGATCGGCGAAATCCAGGCCGACGGCCAGTTCGAAACGGTTTCGCGCACGCCGGGCCTAGTGATGGGCGACGAATGGTCCGACTACCTGCCGGACTCCAAGGATTTGATCTCCGATTGGCGCAAGCCGCTGTCGTGCGGCAACTTCAACGTTGCCACCGGCAAGTGCGGCGGCAAGGGCACAAACTGATCCTCCCCGGGCAGGGCCTTCATGCCACGCCCAAGACCGCACGCGTCCGGACGGTTTCCTCCACCGTCCGGACGCGCCCATTTCAAACCTTCAAGGGTTAACACAAGCCGATGACCTTGATCCGCACGATTGGCCTGACGCTGTTGTTCCTGCTGGCGACACTGTCGTCGTCGGGCGCAGGCGAAGCCGATCTGCGCGCCATCATCGCCAAGTTCGCGACCGCCAAGGGCTTTTCCGAGACCGGAGCCGTCGTGCATGACCTCGCCGCCACCGGCGATCCCTTGGTCGAACACCCGCTTTCGGCACTCGCCGACGGCAATCTCTATATCCGCAAAGCGGATTCCCTGGTCTTCGTCGGCAAGGAAACCGGCGAAAGCGTCCAGCTTTTCGATCCGCTCAGCAGCGAAGCATCCGGCGAGGCGGCCAAGGGCGACGTCGCCAAGATCAAGGTCAACAACACGCTGCGCCGCGTCATCCGCGATGCGCTCGGCACGCTGACGCTTGGCGCCAAGGATCCGGCCGTGCGGCTGGCCGCCGCCCGCACCATGTTCAAGACGCCCGACGCAGCCAACATCGAGCCACTCGACACGGCGATCGCCGGCGAGACCGTGGCCAGCGTCAAGGCTCTGCTCGAACAGGCCCGCGCGGCCTCGGTGCTTGTTTCCGACAGGCCCGAGGCCGACAAACTCGCCGCGGTCGCCCTGATCGGCGCGCGTGGCGACCGCGACGCGGTTTCGCTGCTCACTTCGGTCGAGGGCAGTGCCTCCGGCGCGGTCAAGGACGCGGCGACCGCAGCGATCGCCAACATCAATTCGACGCTGGCCTTGTGGGATGCCGGACAGAACATCTGGTACGGGATTTCGCTGGGTTCGGTGCTGCTGCTGGCAGCGATCGGGCTTGCCATCACCTTCGGCGTCATGGGCGTCATCAACATGGCGCATGGCGAGATGGTGATGCTTGGCGCCTATACGACCTTCGTCGTCCAGCAGGTGATCCGGACGTCCTTTCCCGGCTTGTTCGACTGGTCGCTGGTGATCGCGCTGCCGCTCGCCTTCCTGGTCGCGGCATTCGTCGGTCTCATCATCGAGCGCGGCGTGATCCGGTTCCTCTACGGCCGGCCGCTGGAGACGCTGCTGGCAACCTGGGGCGTCTCGCTCATCCTGCAGCAGGCGGTGCGCTCGATCTTCGGACCGACCAACCAGGAGGTCGGCAATCCGTCCTGGATGTCCGGCTCCTTCGACGTCGGGCAACTGGCCATCACCTGGAACCGTCTGTGGATTCTGGTGTTCGCGCTCACGGTATTCGGCATGTTGCTCTATGTGATGAAGCGCACGCCCTGGGGGCTGCAGATGCGCGCCGTCACCGCCAACCGGCGCATGGCCGCCTCGATGGGCATCAGGACGCCCTGGGTCGACGCGCTGACCTTCGCGCTGGGATCCGGCATTGCCGGTATCGCCGGCGTCGCGCTCAGCCAGATCGACAATGTCTCGCCCAATCTTGGTCGCGGCTACATCATCGACAGCTTCATGGTGGTCGTCTTCGGCGGTGTCGGCAATCTCTGGGGTACATTGGTCGGCGCCTTTTCGCTCGGCATCGTCAACAAGGTTCTCGAGCCCTATGCCGGCGCGGTGCTCGGCAAGATCGTCGTGCTGGTGCTGATCATCCTGTTCATCCAGAAGCGCCCGCGAGGCCTGTTCGCGCTCAAGGGCAGGGCGGTGGAAGCATGATATCGGGACGCTTCTTTGCCGCCGGCGCGGATCGCCGCATCGCCATCACCATCTTCATCCTGCTGGCGGTGGCTATAATCGTGCCGGTGCTTAACCTGGCCGTCTCGCCGACAAGCGCCTTCTACATTCCGTCCTACATCGTGGCGCTGACCGGCAAATATCTCTGCTATGCACTGCTGGCGCTCTCGCTCGATCTGGTCTGGGGCTATTGCGGTATCCTCTCGCTCGGCCACGGCGCCTTCTTCGCGCTCGGCGGCTATGCGATGGGAATGTATCTGATGCGCCAGATCGGCTCGCGCGGCGTCTACGGCAACCCGATCCTGCCCGATTTCATGGTGTTCCTGAACTACAAGGAATTGCCCTGGTTCTGGACCGGTTTCGACCATTTCTGGTTCGCCGCCATCATGGTGCTGGCGGTGCCCGGCCTGCTTGCCTTCATCTTCGGCTGGTTCGCCTTCCGCAGCCGCGTCACCGGTGTCTACCTCTCCATCATCACCCAGGCGATGACCTATGCGCTGCTGCTTGCCTTCTTCCGCAACGACATGGGTTTCGGAGGCAATAACGGCCTGACCGATTTCAAGGATATTCTGGGCTTCAACGTGCAGGCCGATACCACCCGTTCGGCACTGTTCGCGGCCAGCGCGGTGATGCTGGCACTCGCCGTTTTCATCACCTGGGCGATCGTCGGCTCCAAATACGGCAAGCTGCTGATGGCCGTGCGCGACGCCGAGAGCCGCACGCGCTTCCTCGGCTGGCGGGCGGAGAACGTAAAGCTGTTCGCTTTTACCGTTTCGGCCGTCATGGCAGGCATTGCCGGCGCGCTCTACGTGCCGCAGGTCGGCATCATCAATCCAGGCGAATTCGAGCCGGCCAATTCGATCGAGGTGGTGATCTGGGCGGCGGTCGGCGGCCGCGGCACCATTGTCGGGCCGATCATCGGCGCGTTGCTGGTCAATGCCGGCAAATCCTGGTTCACCGGCGTGCTGCCGGAATTCTGGCTGTTCGCGCTCGGGGGCCTGTTCGTCGCCGTCACCTTGCTCCTGCCCAAGGGCATCATCGGCATGTGGGACAGCTGGCGCGGCAATGCCAGGGCGCTGCGCGTGGCGTCCCTGGCTGAAGAAGCCGGCGCCGAGGTTGGCATCGCGTCCGCGACCTCGAAGCCCGCTCGCTCGCCGGCTAGAAACCCAGGCGAGTGGTCCTGGTCCGACCCCGAACCGCAGGCGGCGGAGTAAGCGACCATGAGCAAATCCAACACTATCCTCTATCTCGACGGCGTCTCAGTGTCCTTCGACGGCTTTCGCGCCATCAACAATCTGTCCCTGGTGCTCGACAAGGGCGAGATGCGCGCCATCATCGGCCCCAACGGCGCCGGCAAGACGACGATGATGGACATCGTCACCGGCAAGACGAGGCCGGATGAGGGCGAAGTGTTCTTCGACGGCCAGGTGGACCTGACCAGGCATGACGAAGCCGAGATAGCCATGATGGGCATCGGCCGCAAATTCCAGAAGCCGACCGTTTTCGAAAGCCACACGATCGAAGAAAACCTGATGCTGGCGCTGAAGGGGCCGCGTTCGATCTTCCCGGCGCTGTTCCATCGCCAATCGCCCGCCGAGGCGCGGCAGATCGATGACATCCTTGGCATCATCCGGTTGGGCGACAAACGCAGGGAATTGGCGGCCAATCTCAGCCATGGGCAAAAACAGTGGCTGGAGATCGGCATGCTTCTCGCGCAGGACCCGAAGCTGCTGCTGGTCGACGAGCCGGTGGCCGGTATGACCGATGCCGAGACCGAGGAAACCGCGCGGCTGCTCAGGGATATCGCCCGTGACCACTCAGTCATTGTCGTCGAACACGACATGCATTTCGTCCGCGAACTCGGCGTCAAGGTTACCTGCCTGCATGAAGGCTCGGTGCTCTCGGAAGGGACGCTCGATTTCGTTTCGGCCGACGAGCGCGTCGTCGAAGTCTATCTGGGGAGATGAGCATGCATTGGCGGGTTCAATTCCATCGCTTCGATCTGTCTTTGCTGAGGTTCTGGAGAAGGCGCTGACATGCTCGAGGTTTCCAATGCCACGCTGCACTACGGCGCCGCCCAGGCGTTGCGCGGCGTATCGCTGAAGGCGGGCGCCGGCAAGATCACCTGCGTGCTCGGCCGCAACGGCGTCGGCAAGACCAGTTTGATGAGATCGATCGTCGGCCACCACAGGCTGACGAGCGGAAGCGTTGCCTTCGAGGGGAAGGCGCTCGACCGGAGCGCGGCGTATGACCGCGCCCGGTCGGGCATCGCATTCGTTCCGCAGGGCAGGGAGATCTTTCCGCTGCTCAGCGTGCGGGAAAATCTCGAATCCGGCTTCGCGCCCTTGAAGCGCGCCGACCGCAACGTGCCGGCGCACGTCTTCGAGCTGTTTCCGGTGCTGAAGCAGATGCTTGGCCGCCGTGGCGGCGATCTTTCCGGCGGCCAGCAACAGCAGCTCGCCATCGGCAGGGCACTCGTGATGCGGCCGAAGCTGCTGGTGCTCGACGAGCCGACCGAAGGCATCCAGCCCTCTGTCATCAAGGATATCGGCCGCGCCATACGCTATCTGCGCGACCAGGCCGGCATTGCGGTGCTGCTGGTCGAACAGTATCTCGATTTCTGCCGCGAACTCGCTGACGAGGTCAACATCATGGATCGCGGCCAGATCGTCCACACCGGCCCAGCGGAAGATTTAGACCGGGCTGATGTCCGCAAATTCCTCACGGTCTAGAATCGGCGCCAGACTTCATTGAAGATTTGAAGTTATTGGCAAGACCAATATTTCCTACATCCATCATCTGCGTCTCTGGCACATGCAATATCGCATGCTAGTGTTTCCGTGGCTTTGTGAGTCGGCCGTTTCCGTATCAGTCTGGTTATCGCAGATCGCGGCGCGGCAAAGGCCCTGCAAGTTCCACGCAAGCAAGGCTTCCTACCTTCCCGATCTGATTGTCGTTCAAACGCGTTTGGGCACACAGGCTAAGGGACAGCCATGGAACGTTACGTCGAAGACTACCAGAAGCGGCGGCTTACCGAACGCGTCGACATCATCGCCGCCATCAACATTCTGAGGTCACAGGGCTGTGACTACGACGACCTGATCGAGGAGATCACCAAGGTCTTCTATGTCGATCTCGATACCTTCAATGAAATCGTCATGGCGGCCTAATGCATGTCGCCCGGCGGGCTTGGCATGATACGCGCGTTTAGCTCGCGCGTCGGAATGGCGAGGCGGTGACGCGGTTGCGACCTCCCCGCTTGGCGTCATAGAGCGCCTTGTCGGCGGCGCTGAGTACCTTGTCCAGGCTGATGCCCTCTTTGCTGCCAAACGCAAATCCGGCGCTGACCGTACAGGTGAGGGAACCGGTTTCGGTTTCTATCAGTCGCGTCGCGAAAGCCGCCCGGATACGCTCGGCTGCTTCCTCGACCGCCTCCGGCAGCGTGCGCTTCAGTACCAGCGCGAATTCCTCGCCGCCCATGCGCGCGGCGACGTCGGCCGGCCGAAGGTTGGCTACCAACTCGTTGGCGAACACCCTCAGCACTTCATCGCCCGCCGCATGGCCGAATTCGTCGTTGATGGTTTTGAAGTTGTCGAGGTCGAAGACGACCACCGCGGTAAAGGCGCCGACCGGGACATGGCCATGCATGTCGAACAGCGCGCGCCGGTTGAGCAGGCCGGTCAGGGAATCCGTCTGGGCGTTGCGATGGTGGTGCCTCGCCAGACGCCCCTGATTGAGGGCAAGCGAGAGCGCGCCAATACCTGTCATGCTGGCGATAACCACGACGAGGCTGAGCTCCTCGGCCCAGTTGCTTGGTGCATGTCCGAGCACCAGTTTTCCTTCCCAGGCGAGAACCATGGCGCAGAGCCCGAAGGAGGTGGCCGTGGCCGAATAGAGCGCGGTGATGCCGATCGTCAGGGCGGGTGCCTCATCACGGCCCTTCCAGTATTCGAAAGCCGTGGCGAACAGGAGCACGGCGGCAAACATGTTCTCCGCCACGAAGCCGAGGCCATCGTAGCCCAGAGCCATGGGGGGCAACGCTATCGCCAGGGAATAGCAACCCCACAGGGTCCGCGGCAGTGGCGAGCCGCCGGTTCGGAACTGATAGGCCGCACCCAGCATCGTCGAAAAGCCGATCAGCAGAAACGCCGAGGTGGCGATGCCGAGCAGGCGTCCCGGCATCCCGATATAGGCGTCATAGATAAAAATATCGCCGACCACGAACACCAGGCTGATCGCCCATGTCAGCAGGAATTTTTCCGAGCGGGCGGTCAGCCACATGCCGAACAATGTCAGGCTGAGGCAAGCGGCCGAGAAACCGACGGCCAGCAGAAGTGAAGTGTAGTCGAGCGACATGCCCTCTTTCCCTGCCGGCGGCGGTCCCAGCTCTGCGGCTTGGCGTCGGCGCATTCATGCGGCAAGGAAGTGTCGATAAGGTTACGATCGTGGCGAAGATGCCCAGGAACAGGCGCTTTGCTACGCTAATACGCACAGGCTATGCGCCTATTGTGTGTAGCTGGAACCGACTGATGCCTTTTCAGTCGGCTACGCGCCTCATCAATGCCATCGCCCCGAACGGCGCCCGCACCTTGCCCTCGGTGATGAAGTAGACGAACACGTCGCGCGGTTGGACCGGCGCGTCGCTGGCAGGGTCGGCGCGCCGCAGATCCGCCGGCTGCTTGCCTTGCGCCCAGATCTTGGCCCGCGCCGCCCATTCGTCGAGGCCCTTTGGCGTGTAGCAGTCCGGATTGTCATCCGAGCCGGTCTGCAGCCGGGCGTAGATGAAATCGCCAGTGATGTCGGCGATGTCAGGATATTTGGCATGATCGGCATAGACGATCGCCGCCTTGTATTTGCGGGCGAGCGCTGGGAATTCCGGCACGATGAAACTGTCGTTGCGCACTTCCAGCGCGTGGCGCAGCGCGACACCATCCTGCTTTTCCGGCAGCAGCTTCAGAAACGCCTCGAAATCGTCCGGATCGAACTTCTTGGTCGGAGCGAACTGCCACAGGATCGGTCCCAGCTTGTCGCCGAGCGCGGCAACGCCGGAACCCAGGAAACGCATCATCGATTCACCGGCCTCGCCCAGCACGCGCCGGTTGGTAACGAAGCGGTTGCCTTTCAGCGAATAGACGAAATTGTCAGGTGCTTCGTTGGCCCATTTGACGAAGGTCGGCTCCTTGAAGCTCGAATAATAAGTGCCGTTGACCTCGATGCTCGGCACCTGCCGGGTAGCGTATTGCAGTTGCTTGGCCTTCGACAGTTTCTCGGGGTAGAAGGACGTGTCCCAGGGTTCGAAGGTCCAGCCGCCCATGCCGGCGCGGATTGTTCCCGATTTGCTCATTGTCGTCCTCCCAGATTTCTAGTGGCGATCAGGCCGTGGTGGACCTGTTGTCGACGGGTTTGGCCATGTCGACGAGTATCCACCCTGGCCGGTAGGGATTGGGCCGGCGACCCGTTTCGCGATAGCCGTAAGCGAGATAGAGCGCGATGTTTCGTTCCATTTTCGCATTGGTGTAGAGCCGTATCTCCGGCAGGCCCCACTGCCGCGCCTGCTCGTCAGCGTGCTTCAGCAATGCAATACCGAACCCCTTGCCTGGAAGGCAGGCGACACCGCGACGGAGAAGATCATCGCGTGATCTTCATGCCGCTCCAGCGTGATCACTCCGGCAAGTTCATCACCGCTCTCCAGCAGCCAGACCTGGCCCTGGGCAATACGCGGCGCGTAGTCCTCGGTAACCGGGATCGGCGGTGCATCGAGTATGGCATTGTAGGGAGCGTAGGCGGCTTGCGTCAGCGCGACGATTGCGGCGAGATTTTCGGGGCCGGCAAGCCTCACCCCAAAGCTGCTCTGGACCGTGATGAGATCATCCTTACCCATCACTCCGCCGCTTCGCGTTTGCCTCCGGGGCGTCGCTCCAGCAGTTCCTTCAGGAACTGGCCGGTGTAGCTGCGCTTTTCGCGCACGATCGCTTCCGGCGTGCCCGAGGCGACCAGTTCGCCGCCGCCATCACCGCCCTCGGGGCCGAGGTCGAGCACCCAGTCTGCGGTTTTTATCACTTCGAGATTGTGCTCGATGACCACCACCGTATTGCCTTGGTCGACCAGTTCATGCAGCACTTCCAACAGCTTGGCGACGTCGTGGAAATGCAGGCCGGTGGTCGGCTCGTCGAGGATGTAGAGCGTCTTGCCGGTCGCCTTGCGCGACAGTTCCTTGGCGAGCTTGATGCGCTGCGCTTCACCGCCGGACAGCGTCGTCGCCTGCTGGCCGATGTGGATATAACCAAGGCCGACCTGCTTCAGCGTCTCCAGCTTGTCGCGTACGCCGGGTACGGCGGCGAAGAAATCGACGCCTTCCTCGACGGTCATGTCGAGCACGTCGGCGATCGACTTGCCCTTGAACAGGACGTCGAGCGTCTCCCTGTTGTAGCGCTTGCCATGGCAGACGTCGCAGGTGACGTAGACGTCGGGCAAAAAGTGCATCTCGATCTTGATGACGCCGTCGCCCTGGCAGGCCTCGCAGCGGCCGCCCTTGACGTTGAAGGAGAAACGGCCCGGCTGATAGCCGCGCGCCTTCGCTTCCGGTAGACCGGCGAACCAGTCGCGGATCGGCGTGAAGGCGCCGGTATAGGTGGCGGGGTTCGAACGCGGCGTGCGGCCGATCGGCGACTGGTCGATGTCGATGACCTTGTCGAGGAACTCCAATCCCTCGATGCGGTCATGCTCGGCCGGATGTTCGCGCGAGCCCATGATGCGGCGCGAGGCCGCCTTGAACAGCGTCTCGATCAGGAAGGTCGACTTGCCGCCGCCCGATACGCCGGTGACGGCGGTGAAGGTGCCGAGCGGGATTTCGGCGGTGACGTTCTTCAGATTGTTGCCGCGCGCGCCGACGATCTTCAGCCGCCGGTTTTTCTTCGCCTCGCGGCGCACGCCGGGCGTTGCCACTTCGAGCGCGCCCGACAGATATTTGCCGGTGATCGAATTGGGGTTGGCCATCACCTGCTGCGGCGTGCCCTGGGCGATGATCTCGCCGCCATGGATGCCTGCGGCCGGACCCATGTCGACAACGTAGTCGGCATGCAGGATTGCGTCCTCGTCGTGCTCGACGACGATCACGGTGTTGCCGATGTCGCGCAGGTGCTTGAGCGTATCGAGCAGGCGCGTGTTGTCGCGCTGGTGCAGGCCGATCGACGGCTCGTCCAGCACGTAGAGCACGCCGGTCAGGCCTGAGCCGATCTGCGAGGCCAGCCGGATGCGCTGGCTTTCGCCACCCGACAGCGTGCCGGAATTGCGCGACAAGGTGAGATAGTCGAGCCCGACATCGTTGAGGAAGCGCAGACGCTCGCGGATTTCCTTCAGGACGCGGACAGCGATCTCGTTCTGCTTGTCGTTGAGCTGCGCCGGCAGGTCGGTGAACCATTTGTCGGCGTTGCGGATCGACTGTTCCGTCACTTCGCCAATGTGCTTGCCGGCGATCTTCACCGCCAGCGCCTCCGGCTTCAGCCGGTAGCCCTTGCAGACCGGGCAGGGCGTTGCCGACATGAAACGCTCGATCTCCTCGCGCATCCAGGCGGATTCGGTCTCCTTCCAGCGGCGCTCGAGATTGGGGATGACGCCTTCGAAGGTCTTGGTCGTCTTGTAGGAGCGCAGGCCGTCATCATACTGGAAGGTGATCTCGCGCTCGCCGGTGCCGCGCAGGATCGCTTCCTGGGCTTGCGCTGAAAGATCCTTGAACTTGTCGCCGAGCTTGAAGTCGTACGCCTTGCCCAATGCCTCGAGCGTCTGCGAGTAATAGGGCGAGGTCGATTTCGCCCATGGGCTGACGGCGCCGTCGCGCAGCGACACGTTCTCGTCCGGCACCACGAGGTTGGGGTCGATGGCGCGCTGGCTGCCGAGACCGTCGCAGGTCGGGCAGGCGCCAAACGGGTTGTTGAAGGAGAACAGCCTGGGCTCGATTTCCGGAATGGTGAAGCCGGAAACCGGGCAGGCGAACTTTTCCGAGAACAGGATGCGCTCATGCGTCTCGTTCTTCGACTTGTTGACCGAATCCTCGCCAGTCTGGCTGGCATCGAGCGGCCTGTCGGCGAACTCGGCCACTGCCAGCCCCTCGGCCAGCTTCAGCGCCGTCTCGATGGAGTCGGCAAGCCTTGTGGCAAGGTCGCCGCGAACGACGATGCGGTCGACGACGACGTCGATGTCGTGCTTGTATTTCTTGTCCAGCGCCGGCACATCGGCGATTTCATAGAAGACGCCGTCGACCTTGACGCGCTGAAAGCCCTTCTTCTGCAACTCCAGCAGTTCCTTGCGATATTCGCCCTTGCGGCCGCGCACGATGGGCGCCAGCAGGAACAGGCGCGTGCCTTCCTCGACGGCCAGCACCCGGTCGACCATCTGGCTGACCGTCTGGCTCTCGATCGGCAGGCCGGTGGCCGGCGAATAGGGCACGCCGACGCGGGCAAACAGAAGGCGCATATAGTCGTAGATCTCGGTGACGGTACCGACCGTCGAACGCGGGTTCTTCGACGTGGTCTTCTGCTCGATCGAGATGGCCGGCGACAGGCCGTCGATCTGGTCGACGTCGGGCTTTTGCATCATTTCGAGGAATTGCCGGGCATAGGCCGAGAGGCTCTCGACATAGCGGCGCTGGCCTTCTGCATAGATGGTGTCGAAAGCAAGCGACGATTTGCCGGAGCCCGACAGGCCGGTCATGACGATCAGGCTGTCACGCGGCAGGTCGAGATCGACATTCTTCAGATTGTGTTCGCGCGCCCCGCGAATGGAAAGATATTTATGGTCGGCCATGTCAGGTCGCCGCCTCAGATCTGGAATTTGTGGGATAGGCGGGTTTCCCCGGCCATTCCCTATGTAGTTATTTTTGCCGCCACGTCGAGAGACGCCACAATTCTCGACAGAAGTCGTTTAACCGCCTTTCGCGCGAGGGGGCAAGCGGAAAGAACAAAGACCGAACACGCTCCTGACAAAGCTGTGCGGAAGCTGACCCGAACGTAAGCTTCCGGCGATCACATTTTTCCGTAACCGGCTATTGATGGTTGACGCGGCCAACTCACGGGAGCAGTCTTGCGAAGTCAGCGAAGCCGGCCGTCTATCGATGGCCTCGCCGCCCCAAGGCGGCCTGCGAGACGCCGCAGGCATTTGCGATTTGCGCTTCACGACGACAATGTCGCAACGGACAAGAGGAGCGGAGCATGACGCCACCGGATAGTCCCCCAGGGCTTCAGTTGTTACTGGAGCCGCGGCAGGCATAAGTGCCAAGGGCAGGCGTTTGCGCCACCCGACAAACCGTGACCTGCCGTATCCCTGAAAATCAGAGACTGCTAGTCGGATCGTCGGCTGAATGCCGCGAAGCATCCGAAATCAAACGCCGGCAGTACACTCCCGGCAAAAATGGGTTTGAGATCCAGAAAAGCCCCGCCCGTTTGCCCAAGGCACGGCGGGGCTGTTCTTTTGGCGGGCTCCAGTTGGAAGGCCCGATCTTTGCCTATCTGGGTGGCTTGGTCCCGCCAACTCCGACATCGACGGTGATGCTGCCGGAAATCCTGACATTGGTATTGCCGATCTTGAACTGCCCGTTGCCGCTGCTGGGGAACGCGTCGTCGGGTTCGGGCACCGGGGCCGGCTTGGCGATGCGATAGCCGCCGGTTACGCCGGGCAGGGCGCCTTTCCGAACCGACGACGAGGCCTCGTCGGCAAGTGCCGACCTGGACACAAGGCCGACGATGGCAAGCACCATGGCGGCCGTGACACGGTGCGATGTTCCTGATCGATGAGTGTCGGTCATCCCCTTGTTATAGGGGCCTGCCGCCACCGGAACCAGAGCGGGATCGTCAAATCTTCGACAAGCAGCAGGGTTTGACTCACTCTGGTCCTACGCAGCCTTTTTGCGGGTGTCGAACACATGGTCGACAATTCCCCACGCCTGGGCCTCGCGGGCGGTCATGAAATGGTCGCGGTCGAGCGTGCGTTCGACGTCTTCATAGCTGCGGCCGCAATGCTGGGCGTAGAGTTCGGTCATGTGGCGTTTGGTCTGGCCGATGCGTTCGGCGTGCCGCTGGATGTCGGAAGCCTGGCCCTGGAAGCCGCCCAGCGGCTGATGCAGCAGGATGGTGGCGTTGGGCAGGGCGATGCGCCGTCCGGCCGTGCCCGCCATCAGCAGGAACGATCCCATCGATGCTGCAAAGCCCATGCACACGGTCGACACCGGGCAGCTGATATACTGCATCGTGTCGTAGATGGCGAAGCCGCTGGTCACCATGCCGCCCGGCGAGTTGATGTAGAGCGAGATCTCCTTCTCGGGATTGTCCGACTCCAGCGACAAAAGCTGCGCGCAGACCAGCGCCGAGACGTCGTCGTTAATCTCCCCGTTGACGAAGACGATGCGCTCGCGCAGCAGCCGCGAAAAAATGTCGAATGCGCGTTCGCCGCGGCTCGATTGCTCGATTACCATCGGCACAAGACTGGCAACACCGCTCATTTTCTGTCTCCAATTTTCCGTGTTCAAGCCGCGTGCAGCAGCAGAAGGCGTGGGGTGTTCGCGGCTATAGGCGTGCCGGTCCCGTGCAGCGAAAGTCGGCAGCCTGCCCCCGCCATGGCCACGGCCGGCATCGCCTTGCGAGCAAAGCCGTCATGGAGGATGCGCAGATGCGTGCCGCCGGAAACGGTTCGGGCGAGTGTGAAGGTGACGGTGCTGTCGAGTGGGTGCGCGGCATCGTCCGACCGCTCGCGCCAGGAATAGCGCAGCAGGCGTTCGGGCTCGGCATCGAGAATCTCGCATTCGATCGCCGCGTCTTGACCGGCGAAGGCAAAGCGGCTGCCGGTCTGCGGCCTGATGTCGTTGGGCATCATCCAGGCGGCGAGCAGTTCCGGCACGGTCAGCGCCCGCCAAACCTTTTCCGGCGGCTCGGCAAGATCGTATTCGAACTCAATCGCATCGGGAGAGACTTCGCTTTGGCTGTTCATTGATCCATGTCCTTCAAAACCGTCTTCAGCCTTTCGATGCGCTCCGGCCAGAAGGTACGGTAGCGTTCGATCCATGAGAGCAGCGGGGCAAGCCCCTGCGGATCCGCACGATAATAGGCGTTGCGGCCGGAGCGCCGCTCGACCACGAGGCCGGCGCCCCGCAGCACCGCCAGATGCTGCGACACCGCCGGTTGCGACACCGTCAGGCCGCTGCGCAATTCCGACACGCTCATCTCGCTTGTGGCGAGACGCTCAAAGACGGCGCGGCGTGTCGGGTCGGCCAAGGCGCGGAAAATCTCTGCTTCGATCATGACAAAAGCATAAGTCGATACTTATCGATTTGGCAAGCGCTGTTTTGAGACCCATATGCGGCGTTCCGGCATTGCTGCCATTCCTTGACAATTGGCGGCGGTGCATATAGGAACGAAAAGGGAACAAAAACCTTGTGGGAAAAGCCAGCCTTGGCAAGCGGCTGACGTGCGTAGCCTGTAAGGTGCTGCGACAAAAATTTGTTTCGGATAGCGCGGAGAAATATCATGGCGGGTAGCGTCAACAAGGTCATTCTGGTCGGCAATCTCGGCGCTGACCCTGAAATCCGCCGCCTGAACTCGGGCGAGCCGGTCGTCAACATTCGCATCGCGACGTCGGAAAGCTGGCGCGACAAGAATTCCGGCGAGCGCAAGGAAAAGACCGAGTGGCATAACGTCGTCATCTTCAATGAGGGCATCGCCAAGGTGGCGGAGCAGTATCTGAAGAAGGGCATGAAGGTTTATGTCGAGGGCCAGCTGCAGACGCGCAAATGGCAGGACCAGACCGGTGCCGACAAATACACGACCGAAGTCGTGCTGCAGAAATTCCGCGGCGAGTTGCAGATGCTCGACGCGCGTGGCCAGGGTGAGGGCGGTCAGGTTGGCGGCTACAGCGGTGGCGGCAGCAGCCGTGGTTCCGATTTCGGCCAGTCGAGCCCGAACGAAGGGTTCAACCGCGGTGGCGGCAACGCTCCCAGGGGCGGCGGTGGCGGTGGTTCGTCGCGCGAACTGGACGACGAAATTCCGTTCTGATCGAAAGCCGCACCAAATAGCGAATGCCTTTACTTGATATGCCCCGAGGGTCCGCATGGACTTTCGGGGTTTTGCATGGTGGTTTTGAGCTGACGTTGGCGCGATCAGAGACGTAAGAGGACTGGCGATGAAGGCACGGGTAAAATGGGTCGAGGAGCGCACCTTCGTCGGCGAGTCCAGCAGCGGCCACAAGGTCGTGCTGGGCACGGCGTCAGGCCCGGAAGGCAAGACGCCGGGACCGAGCCCGATGGAACTGGTGCTGATCGGTACCGGCGGCTGCTCGGCCTATGATGTCGTCCATATCCTCGAAAAGGGGCGCGAGGCCGTCGAGGATTGCGTGGTCGAGCTCGATTCCGACCGCTCCGAAACCGATCCCAAAGTGTTCACCCGCATCCATATGCATTTCATCGTCAAGGGTCGGGCGCTGTCCAGCGACAAGGTCAAGCGGGCAATCGACCTTTCGATCGAAAAATACTGCTCGGCCTCCGCCATGATGGCCAAGACCGCGAGGATTACCCACGACTTTGAAGTCATCGATACGACCGCAAAATAAGCGGGCCTACGAGGCCATCAGCGCCTTGATGCCATCTGCCACGAACTGCACGGCCAGTGCCGCCAGGATAACCCCGAGCAGGCGGGTCAGGATCGAGCGGCCGGTCTGGCCGAGGATGCGGTCGATGCGTTCCGACAGCACGAATACCAGATAGGTTATGACGAGGCAGACAAGAATGATGCCGACCAGGGCCGCCTGCGCCGCAAAACCCTGAAACGAGCCTGAGAGCAGCACCGTCGCGGAAATCGCGCCGGGGCCGGCGATCAGCGGGATCGCCAGGGGGAAGGCGGCGATGTTGTGGATCATGTCCTTGGTGATGGCGACGTCGCCGATCTTTTCCTTGCGGTCCTGCCGGCGCTCGAACACCATTTCAAAGGCGATGAAGAACAGCAGGAACCCGCCGGCGACACGGAACGCCGGCAAGGTGATGCCGAACACCGACAGGATCGATGCGCCGGCCACCGCAAACAGCGCCATCACCAGAAAACCGATGACCGAGGCGCGCACGGAAACCTGGCTGCGCTCCTCGCGGTTCATGCCGCGTGTCACGGCGAGGAACAGAGGCGCCAGCCCAGGCGGATCGATGGTCACGAGAATGGTGACGAAGGCATTGAACAGGCTGTCGAAACTCGGCATCGCTGACCCTCCCGCCGGGCCAAGCCCGTACCCACATTGGTAGAGCAAAGCCCGGTCGGTGGGAACAGTCAGAACCGCAGGTTAGGCGGCAGCGCCGCAATAGGCCTCCAGGCGATAGCCGTCCGGATCGACAACGAAGGCCGCGTAATAGTTCTCGCCATAGTCGGCGCGCAGGCCCGGTCCGCCATTGTCGCTGCCGCCTTCGCGCAACGCCCCGGCATGAAAGGCACCGACGCTATCCCGTGTCGGCGCGGCGAAGCAGAAATGCAGGCCGGATCTTTCGTCCGCCGGCACCGGGCGCGCCGCCTCGTTGACCCACAGCGCGACAGCCTGGGGCGCGACAGCCTGGACACCATAGCCGAGCGAACCCGGCGATTGGCTGACGCAAGTGAAGCCGAGCGGCCTCAGCGCGGCATCGTAGAAACGTTTGGAGGCAGTGACGTCGCGAACGCCGATCGAGATATGATCGAACATGGTTTTCTCCATTGTTACTAAGGGTTGTGGGGTCATCTTTTAGTTTGACGACGCGCCAGGAACTCGACTTCGAGGTGCCAGTCCGCGCCGTCATGCGAGCGCTCGCCGAGCCATCGGAAGGAATTCTCGGTGATGCGCGAAAAGCTCCAGCGTACCGAGGAACCAGTGCCGTCGGCGCCGACCTGCACGATCGTGTCGCCTTCGGCGCGGCCGAGCTGGCGGCTGAAATACTGGTTGCGCGGGTCGCTCCAGAAGATGTGCCAGGCATCGATTCCGGGGTCATAGACCCGCAGCGTCGTGCCGTAAAAGGTCCATTTGCCAAGCGATGGCGAGGGGCCGGCGTCACGCGCGGGCAGGATCCAGACATCCTGGATGGCGCGGCCTTCCAGCGCCCAGCCGAAGTGCACCTCGCCGCGTCCGGTCAGCACCGTGCCGTCCTCGAGATGGCGCGCGGCGTCAAACGTCCACGCACCGACGAAGCGGCCGTAAAGGCTCAGTTTTTCGGCAAGCCCTTGGATCGGTCCGGGACTGTGCAAGGCTTCGGCAAATGTGGATTGGTCGGGCATGGCTGCGATCTCTTCTTGTCAGGAGACCGCGAGCAATAGGTGCCGCCGGGGTTTTGGGCTTGGGAAAAATTGCTATATTTCAGCCATGACGGCGACCGCGAATACCCTTGCATCCGGACCTGGCTGGCACGTGGCGGATGTGATCTGCACGGCCAGCGCCGGCGATCGGCCGTTCGAGGAAGTCCATCGGGATTTTTGCGTCGCGGCGGTCACCAGTGGCACCTTCCGCTATCGCGCACAGCAAGGCACCGCAATGCTCGCGCCAGGCAGCCTCCTGCTTGGCAATTCCGGCACATGCTACGAATGCGGGCACGAGCATGGCAGCGGCGACCGTTGCCTCTCCTTCCATTTCGGGCCGGCTTATATGGACCGGATCGTCGCCGACGTACCGGGCGCTGGGAAGCTCACCTTCGAGACGCCCCGCCTGCCGCCGTTACCCGCCATCGCACCGCTGCTGGCCGAGGCGGAAGCCGCGCGCGACATGGCCGACGCAGGCGCCTTCGAGGAACTTGCCCTGCGCATCGCCGGTGCCGCCGTGGCGACAATCTCAGGCGCAAGGCACGCCAGTCGCGATCCAAGCCGCCGCGACCAGAAAAGGGTTGCCGAGGCGGTGAGGCGGATCGAACTGGATGCCGACGGACCGGTCTCGCTTCCAGCGTTGGCGGATGAGACCGCGACCAGTCCTTATCATTTCCTGCGCACCTTCCGGCAGGTTGCCGGCATGACGCCCTATCAATACCTGCTCAGGACCCGATTGCATCGTGTGGCGGTGCGATTGCGCACGTCCAACGATGCCATCTCGGCAATTGCTTTCGAAGCCGGCTTCAACGATCTGTCGACCTTCAACCGCCGGTTTCGGCGCGTCATGGGCGAAACGCCTGGCCGGTATCGGTCCGGGCGCGTTGGCAGCCGCTGAAAAGTTGCCAGGAGCTCCAATTGATCGCGCTCGGGGCGTTCGTCTGGGGAAAACGGTCCATTGCCGGCTTTTGCCTTGCTGGCGGCGAAAGGTCGTGGCCATATCGTCGCAATCAGTGGTATCCACTTGAAATTACCGCTAAAATTGACACTGGAAAAGTGCCCCGGACATTGGAGTTTCGGCCTCGCTTCCTATATAAGCAGCGAGTGATTCCTGATTAGATTGTGATCCGATTTGACCGACCAGAAGACACCGCGCGGCACAGACGGCGGCCCTAGCGGCATCGAGCCGATATCCATCATCGAGGAGATGCAGCGCTCCTATCTCGATTACGCCATGAGCGTGATCGTCAGTCGTGCGCTGCCCGATGTGCGCGACGGCCTGAAGCCGGTGCACCGTCGCATCCTCTATGCCGCCCATGAGAGCGGCTATCACTGGAACCGCAAATATGTGAAATCGGCGCGCCCCGTCGCCGACGTGATGGGTAAATACCATCCGCATGGCGACGCCTCGATCTATGACGCCCTGGTGCGCATGGCGCAGGACTGGTCGTTGCGCGTGCCGCTGATCGACGGGCAGGGCAATTTCGGTTCGATCGACGGCGATCCGCCGGCGGCGATGCGCTACACCGAATCGCGCCTGACCAAGGTCGCGCACGAGCTGTTGGAGGACATCGACAAGGATACCGTCGATTTCCAGGACACTTATGATGCTTCGGACACCGAGCCTAAGGTTCTGCCGGCGCGCTTTCCCAATCTGCTGGTCAACGGTTCGGGCGGCATTGCCGTCGGCATGGCCACCAACATCCCGCCGCACAATCTCGGTGAAGTCTGCAACGCCGCTATTGCCGTCATCGACAATCCGGCGATCGACCTGCCGGCGCTGATGGAGATCATTCCGGGCCCCGATTTCCCGACCGGCGGCATCGTGCTTGGCCGTTCCGGCATCTACAGCGCCTATTCCACCGGCCGCGGCTCCATCGTCATGCGCGGCAAGGTCAACATAGAGCAGCGCGGCAATGACCGCGAATCGATCATCATCACCGAGGTTCCCTACCAGGTGAACAAGGCCTCGATGATCGAGAAGATGGCCGAACTGGTGCGCGACAAGCGCGTCGAGGGCATTTCCGATATCCGCGACGAAAGCGACCGCCAGGGTTATCGCGTCGTCATCGAGCTCAAGCGTGACGCCGTTGCCGACGTCGTCCTCAACCAGCTCTACCGGTTCACGCCGCTGCAGACCTCTTTCGGCGCCAATATGGTGGCTCTGAACGGCGGCAAGCCGGAACTGCTGAACCTGACCGACATGCTGAAGGCGTTCGTCACCTTCCGCGAGGAGGTGATCAGCCGGCGGACGAAGTTCCTGCTGCGCAAGGCGCGGGACCGCGCCCATGTGCTGGTTGGCCTGGCCATCGCCGTCGCCAACATCGACGAGGTCATCAAGCTGATCCGTACCGCGGCGGACCCGCAGACGGCGCGCGAGCAGTTGATGGAGCGGCGCTGGCCCTCGGGTGACGTTGAATCGTTGATCCTCCTGATCGACGATCCGCGCCATCGTATCAACGAGGACGGCACCTACAATCTGTCCGAGGAACAGGCGCGCGCTATCCTCGAACTGCGCCTGCAGCGCCTGACCGCGCTTGGCCGCGACGAAATCGCCGATGAGTTGAATACGATCGGCGACGAGATCAAGGACTACCTCGACATTCTGTCGTCGCGCGCGCGCATCCAGCAGATCGTCAAGGACGAGCTCGCCGCCGTGCGCGACGAATTCGGCACGCCACGCCGCACCGAGCTCACCGATGGCGGCGCGGACATGGAAGATGAGGATCTGATCCAGCGCGAGGACATGGTCGTGACGGTGAGCCATTCCGGCTACATCAAGCGCGTGCCGCTGTCGCTCTATCGGGCGCAGCGCCGCGGCGGCAAGGGCCGCTCCGGCATGTCGACCAAGGAAGAGGATTTCGTCACCCGGCTGTTCGTGGCCAACACCCACACGCCGGTGCTGTTCTTCTCCTCGCGCGGCATCGTCTACAAGGAAAAGGTCTGGCGGCTGCCGATCGGCAACCCGCAGTCACGCGGCAAGGCGCTGATCAACATGCTGCCGCTGGAGCAGGGCGAGCGCATCACCACCATCATGCCGCTGCCCGAGGACGAGACGAGCTGGGGCGATCTCGACGTGATGTTCGCCACGACGCGCGGCACCGTGCGCCGCAACAAATTGTCCGACTTCGTCCAGGTCAATCGCAACGGCAAGATCGCCATGAAGCTGGAGGAGGAGGGCGACGAAATTCTCGGCGTCGAGACCTGCACCGACAATGACGACGTGCTTCTGACGGCGAATTCGGGCCAGTGCATTCGCTTCTCCGTCGGCGACGTGCGCGTCTTCCAGAGCCGCAATTCCGTCGGCGTTCGCGGCATAACCATGGCTGAAACCGACCGCATCATCTCCATGTCGGTGATCGAGCATGTCAATGCTTCACCGGCGGAACGCGCCGCTTACCTCAAGCGGGCGGCGTCGGAGCGGCGGCTTGCCGCCGAGACAGCCGGAGAGGAAGAAGAGATCGCGCTCACCAATGAGGAGATCGGCGAGGAGACCGAGCTTCCAGACGACCGCTACGAATTCCTCAAGGCGCATGAGCAGTACGTGCTGACGGTGACCGAATATGGATACGGCAAGCGCTCGTCGTCCTACGACTTCCGCCTGACCGGCCGCGGCGGCAAGGGGATCCGTGCCACCGACGTGTCCAAGGCAGCCGAAATCGGCCAGCTGGTGGCAACCTTCCCGGTCGGCAATGACGATCAGATCATGCTGGTGTCGGATGGCGGCACCGTCATCCGGGTACCCGTTAACGGCATCCGTTTCGCTAGCCGCGCCACCAAGGGCGTGACCATCTTCAACACGGCTGAAGGTGAAAAGGTGGTTTCGGTCGAGCGGATTTCGGAGCCGCAATCGGACGAGGAAGTGGAAGAGGCCGTCGAGGGTGGCGCGGGGCCGGATTCGAATGACAGCGGTCCGGACAACGCCGAATAGTTCCTGGTACGTTTGACATAGCAACGCCGGCCTGTCGGCCGGCGCGGCAGCGTTGCGGACTGTCTTAGTAGTGGCGATACGGCTTGCGCAGGCCAAAGCCTTCGAAGCGCTTGGTGGTGGCCTTGACGCGGATGCGCTGTGCTTCCTGATGCAGCCCGAATACTGTGGCGATCAGCATGGCGACGGTCATTGCGGTGGCGAGCATGTAGATCAGCATGTGCGTGTTCTCCTGCGCCTTACAACGGATATATGGGACTTTGGTTTCATCTTATTAAGGGTGCAGCCTAGTGAACGCTGCGTGAAGGCTTCGTGATCAGCGTGTTCATCTGTCGTTCATGCGCCGGAAAAGGTTCATGGGCCGCCTGCCAATCGGATTTGCCTTTGTGAAAGAGGCTCGCTAGAAGCTCCGCCATGACCGAACGCATCGCCCTTTATGCCGGCTCCTTCGACCCGCTGACCAACGGCCATCTCGATGTGCTGAAAGCGTCGCTGGCGGTTGCCGACATTGTTTATGCCGCGATCGGCATTCATCCGGGCAAGAAGCCGCTGTTTTCGTTCGAGGATCGGGTGCAGTTGATCGAAGCCGCCGCGAAGGCCGAATTCGGCCGCGATGGCGCCCGCATCAAGGTGGTTGCCTTCGATGGGCTGGTGATCGATGCGGCCAGGAGAGAAGGCGCCTCGATCATGATCCGCGGTCTGCGCGACGGCACCGACCTCGACTACGAAATGCAGATGGCCGGCATGAACGAAACCATGGCGCCTGAATTGCAGACGGTTTTCCTGCCCGCCAGCCCGTCGGTGCGCACCATTACCGCCACACTTGTGCGCCAGATAGCCTCGATGGGCGGCGACATCCGCCCCTTCGTGCCGGCGGCCGTGGCCGGCGCGCTCACCGCAAAATTCGCGAAATAAGCTCGGAGAACCCTCATGCAGCTCAAAAGGCTCGCCTCATTCCTTGTTGTGCTCGCCGGTCTCGTGACCGCATCGGTCTCGGCCTATGCCGCAGATCCGGAAAACACGATGATCATCACGCTGAAAGATGGCGACGTGACCATCGCGCTGCGCCCCGATCTGGCGCCCAAGCATGTCGCGCAGATCAAGAAGCTGGTGCGTGACCATGCCTACGACAATGTCGCATTCCACCGTGTCATCGATGGCTTCATGGCGCAGACCGGCGACGTCAAGTTCGGCAACATGAATAAGGGCTTCAATGCCCAGGCCGTCGGCACCGGCGGCTCCGACCTGCCCGACCTGCCTGCCGAGTTCTCGCAGGCCGAGCATTACAAGCGCGGCGTGGTCGGCATGGCCCGTTCGCAGGATCCGAACTCCGCCAATTCGCAGTTCTTCATCATGTTCGCACCGGCGCCGCCGCTCGATGGCCAGTATACGATTGTCGGCAATGTCGTCAGCGGCATGGACCTGGTGGACAAGATCAAGAAGGGCGACGAGGCGGACAATGGCACGGTCATCGATCCCGACCGGATGATCAAAGTGCGCATCGCCGCCGACAAATAGTTCCAATTTTACAAAAGGATATCTGACATGGCTGAGATCAAGGACCGCGAGAACGCGCTCATCATGGAAACGACCAAGGGCAAGGTCGTCATCGAACTGTTTCCCGATTTGGCTCCTGGCCATGTCGCCCGCATCAAGGAATTGGCGCGTGAAGGCGCCTATGACGGCGTCGTCTTCCACCGCGTCATCGAAGGCTTCATGGCGCAGACCGGCGACGTGAAATTCGGCAATTCCAGCAAGCCCAGCTTCGCGCCGTCTCGCGCCGGCATGGGCGGCTCGGAAAAGCCTGACCTGAAGGCCGAGTTCTCCAACGCGAACCACGGCCGCGGCACCTGCTCGATGGCTCGTTCGCAGAACCCGAACTCGGCCAATTCGCAGTTCTTCATCTGCTTCGACGACGCCGCGTTCCTCAACCGCCAGTACACGGTCTGGGGCCAGGTCATCGAGGGCATGGACAATGTCGACAAGATCAAGCGCGGCGAGCCGGTGCAGGATCCCGACAAGATCGTGTCCCTAAAGGTCGCGGCCGACGTCAAGTAAGGACAAACGACAATGATGGGCGTCGTCTGGTCGCTTCTCGGCATCCTGTCCGGCGCCTTCATTGCCATCCAGGCGCCGATCAATTCGCAGCTTGCGCGCGGCCTGGGTCTCCCGGTCGCGGCGGCCGCGTTTTCGTTCCTGTCGGGCGCGGTCGTGCTTGGCATCATCTCCGTCACGGTGGTGAAGCTGCAGGGCATCTCGCTTGACTGGAAGGCGCCCGCGCCCTGGTTGTTTGTCGCCGGCGGCATGCTCGGCGGCTTCTATGTCACGCTTTCGACGATCCTGACGCCGCGCATCGGCGCGGCCGCGCTGATGGCGTTCCTGGTGGCCGGCCAGTTGCTTGCGGGCATGCTCATCGACCGCGTCGGCTTCCTTGGGGTCGCTGTGCGTGAAATCTCGCTCGGCCGCGTCGCCGGCGCGGTGCTTCTGCTGGCCGGAGCGCTGCTCGTTCGGCTGTTTTGAGTCCCGATGCGCGTCGACCTCTTTGACTTCGACCTGCCGGAGGAGCGCATCGCGCTTCGCCCGGCAGAACCGCGCGACAGCGCCAAAATGCTGGTGGTCAAGCCAGGCAAGGGGCTGGAGGACGGGACGGTTGGCGACCTGCCATCCTTGCTCCGCGCCGGCGACGTGCTGGTTTTCAACGACACCAAGGTCATTCCGGCGCAGTTGAAAGGCATCAGGCGGCGCGGCGAAGCACAGTCGCAAGTCGAGGCCACGCTGCACATGCGCATGGCGCCGGACCGCTGGCTGGCCTTCATGCGGCCGGGCAAGCGCATTGCCGCCGGCGACCGCATCCATTTCGGCCATGAAGGCAATTCCTGTTTCCTCGGCCAACTCGACGCCACCGTGATCGAAAAAGGCGAGGGCGGCGAAGCGCTGCTCGGCTTTGATCTATCCGGTCCTTTCCTCGACGAAGCGCTGCACGCGGTCGGCCACATTCCACTACCGCCCTACATCGCCTCGAAGCGCGATGACGACGAGCGCGATCGTGCCGACTACCAGACCATCTATGCCCGGGAAGAAGGCGCGGTAGCGGCGCCCACCGCGGGCCTGCACTTCACGCCGGCGCTTTTCGCGGCGCTGGACGCCAAAGGGGTCGAACGCCGCTTCGTCACCTTGCATGTGGGCGCCGGTACGTTCCTGCCGGTCAAGGCGGACGATACCGCGGACCATAAGATGCATGCCGAGATCGGCTCGGTCAGCCAGGCGACCGCCGATGCGCTCAATGCGGCGAAGGCGAGGGGCGGGCGCGTCATTGCCGTCGGTACGACCTCGCTGCGCCTGCTCGAGAGTGCGGCGCGTGAAGACGGCACGCTGGCGCCGTGGTCCGGACCGACCGACATCTTCATCACGCCCGGCTACCGCTTTCGCACGGCCGACATGCTGATGACCAACTTCCATCTGCCGCGCTCGACGCTGTTCATGCTGGTCTCGGCTTTCAGTGGCCTCGACACGATGCGTGCCGCCTATGCGCATGCCATCGAGAGCGGTTACAGGTTCTATTCCTATGGAGACGCCAGTCTTTTGTTCAGGGAGGAGAACGATGGACGATGATCTGCAAACCTTCGACCGCGACAGGCTGATCGCGGAAGTGAAAAGGCTGCGCGCCGGCATTCGCGCGCACCGCGATACATCAGGTCATGACCTCTGCTGGCATCACCCCGATCTGTGGGACCTGCTGCCGGAAAGGACCGAGCCGTCAATCGCGGTGCCGCCCTGGCCAAAATTCATGCGCGGCTGCATCCAATACCGTCAGTCGCTCGACGAGCAGGCGCCGGATGCGCCGGTATTCGACAAGGAATTCAATGGCTGAGAATTTCACCTTCAGGGTGTTGGCGACCGATGGCAAGGCGCGGCGCGGCCTGATCGACATGCCGCGCGGCGAAATCCGCACGCCGGCCTTCATGCCGGTCGGCACCGGTGGCACGGTCAAAGCCATGTACATGGACCAGGTGCGCGGCGTTGGTGCCGACATCATCCTGGGCAACACCTATCACCTGATGCTGCGGCCCGGGGCCGAGCGCGTGGCGCGGCTCGGCGGTCTGCACGAATTCGCCCGTTGGCCGCACCCGATCCTGACCGACAGCGGCGGTTTTCAGGTGATGTCGCTGTCGAAGCTGAGGAAGCTGACGGAAAAAGGCGTCACCTTCCGCTCTCACATCGATGGTGCGGCCTACGAGATGTCGCCGGAGCGCTCGATCGAAATTCAAGGTCTGCTCGATTCCGACATCCAGATGCAACTCGACGAATGCACCGCGCTGCCGGCCGAGGTCAAGGAGATCGAGCGCGCCATGGAACTGTCGCTGCGCTGGGCGGAGCGCTGCAAGACGGCGTTCGGCGACCAGCCGGGCAAAGCGATGTTCGGCATCGTGCAGGGTGGTGACAACGCGGCGCTCAGGGTTCGCTCGGCACAGGCGCTGAGCGCGATGGAGCTCAAGGGCTATGCTGTCGGCGGCTTGGCCGTCGGCGAGCCGCAGGCGGTGATGCTCGACATGCTCGACATCACCTGTCCCGAACTGCCAGATAACAAGCCACGCTATCTGATGGGCGTGGGAACCCCGGACGATATCCTGAAATCGGTTGCCCGCGGCATCGACATGTTCGATTGCGTGATGCCGACGCGCGCCGGCCGGCACGGGCTGGCCTATACTAGGCGCGGCAAGGTCAACCTGCGCAACGCCCGCCATGCCGACGATCCGCGCCCGCTCGATGAAGAGAGCGACTGCCCGGCAGCCAGGGATTATTCGCGTGCCTATCTGCACCATCTGGTGCGCTCGCAGGAGGCGCTCGGCGCGATGCTGCTGACCTGGAACAATCTTTCGTATTACCAAAAGCTTATGCAGGATATCCGCGCCGCGATCGAGACCGGCGGCTTCGAGGCACGCGGGGCCGAGATATCAGAGGGTTGGGCGAGGGGCGATATCCCGGCGCTGTAGACCCGTTCAGGTGCTGAGCGAGTTCGACGCCCGCAGGCTGCAGCCGGTGATCTGGAATGTGCCGTCAGGCTGCTGCTGCAGCGTGTAGACCGCCTCGTAGTCCTTGCCGTCGGGGCCGACGATCAGCACTTGCTGGACGATCGAACCGGGACCAGTCTGCTCGACCTTGCCGAAAGCATAGGACTGGGGTTTGCGCACAGGCGGGTAGCCGTTGGTCACCATATTCATGAAGGCATCGACGGTCGGGAATATCTGCTTCACGTTTGGGGCGGCAAAGCTGTACGCCTTGGCGCCGTCATCGGCGATGAGGGCCTTCAACTGACTGTCGATGACGGCCTGACCAGCCTTGATCTCGGCATCTCCGGCAGACGCCTGGAAAGCCAGCATGAGCGAAACGAACGCGAATGCGAAAAAGCCGCGGCGCATGGCTTGTCTCCACCGTCCTCGAACCGCCTCCAGAAGTTCCAGGAGACATCCTAACATACGTTCCAGGGCGCCTCACGGTTTCAGCGGCCGCCAATATTCGTCGCGCCTCGGTGCAGAAGCCGAACGATATTGCAGGGCATGCCCGCGCTGGTGATCGGCGGCAGGCTCTGCAAGCACGGCATGCCGGTTGCGGAGCCGCGCGAGGCGGTGGCCGGGACCCCGCGCCGGCTAAGCGCGCATTCCAGTGCTTGAAAGGCTGCCTCCAGTCTGCCAGAAGGGCCGCTTGGACCTGGAAGTTTAGCGGGACGAAGCCATGAAGGCGTTTTTCGTGCAGATCAAATGCGAGCTGGGCAAATCCTATGAGGTTGCCAGCGCGCTTGCCGACGCCGAGATCGCCTCGGAAATCTACTCCACCGCCGGCAACTACGATCTGCTCGCCAAATTCTATGTCGACGACGAAGAGGACGTCGGCCATTTCGTCAACGAGAAGGTGCAGATTCTTCCCGGCATCAAGGACACGTTCACCGTCGTCACCTTCCGCGCCTTCTAACAGTGCGAGTCAGTTGCCCCGGCACGAGGCAAAGGCTGATCAAGCTCGTATTTGGGCTGCCTTAATTTTAGGCAGCCGCAACATACTGATCGTCCGCTTCCCCCAAATCACCGATTGCGCTTGATTTTCTCCCACGACGCCAGTGAAATGGCTTCACAGGGGAGTATGCGATTGGCAGCGTTCGATGAAATGCTTCCGGAAGTCTCCGGATTGAGAAGACCGTATTCGGCTTACGATCGCTGGCTGAAGGAGCAGGATCCAGCCAGGCTTACCGAGAAGATGCAGGACGCCGAACGCGTCTTTCGCAAGACGGGCATTACCTTCGCCGTCTATGGCGAACAGGAAGCCTCCGAACGGCTGATCCCGTTCGACATCGTCCCTCGCATCATTTCAGGCAATGAGTGGCGGCGCCTGACGCAGGGCATCGAGCAGCGCGTCCAGGCGCTGAACGCCTTCCTCGACGATATCTACCATCGCCAAGAAATCCTGCGCGCCGGCCGCGTCCCAAGGGATCTGATCGCCAGGAACGAAGCCTTCCTGCCGGAGATGATCGGCGTGCGGCCGCCGGCCGGCGTCTATACCCACATTATCGGCGTCGACATCGTTCGCATCAGCGAGGACGAGTTCTACGTTCTGGAAGACAATGCGCGCACGCCGTCCGGTGTCTCCTACATGCTGGAGAACCGCGAAACGATGATGCAGCTGTTCCCCGAGCTGTTCCAGAAGATCAAGGTGCGGCCAGTGGAGAACTACCCGCAGCTGCTGCGCCAGTCGCTGGCGGCCGTGCGGCCGCAGAACACCAAGGGTGCCCCGACCATCGCGGTGCTGACGCCGGGCAGTTTCAATTCCGCCTATTTCGAACACGCTTTCCTTGCCGACCAGATGGGTGTGCAGCTTGTGGAGGGCCAGGACCTGCGCGTCGTCGACGGCCATGTCGCGATGCGCACCACCGAAGGCTACAAGCAGATCGACGTGCTTTACCGCCGCGTCGATGATTCCTTCCTCGATCCGCTGACCTTCAGGCCGGATTCAGCGCTTGGCATACCCGGCATCATGGATGTCTACCGCGCCGGCAATATCACCATCGCCAATGCGCCTGGCACGGGTATCGCCGACGACAAGGCGATCTATTCCTATATGCCGGAGATCGTCGAATTCTACACCGGCCGCAAGGCGATCCTCGGCAACATCCCGACCTGGCGCTGTTCGGAACCGGACAGCCTGAAATATGTGCTCGAGCACATTCACGAACTGGTGATCAAGGAAGTGCATGGTTCCGGCGGCTACGGCATGCTGGTCGGCCCAGCGGCGACCAAGAAGGAATGTCAGGATTTCGCCAAGAAGCTGCAGGCCAAACCGTCTAATTACATCGCCCAGCCGACGCTCGCGCTCTCGACCTGTCCGATCCTGACGGAAAAGGGGCTGGCGCCGCGCCACGTCGATCTCAGGCCCTACGTCCTGGTCTCGGATCGCATCCAGATCGTGCCCGGCGGGCTGACGCGGGTGGCGCTGAAGGAAGGCTCACTGGTGGTGAACTCTTCCCAGGGCGGCGGGACGAAAGATACCTGGGTGCTGGATGATTGAGCTGAGCGAGTAGGGATTAGCGATTAGTAAGTAGTGAGTAGTCAGCTACAGAGGGAAAACGCATGTCATATCTCATATGGATTCAACTATTTACTACTGACTACTCACTAATCTCTACTCACTAGCCCAAGGGCCTTCCCATGCTTCTCGGCCGCACCGCCAACGGGCTCTACTGGATGAACCGCTATATCGAGCGGGCGGAAAACATGGCGCGGCTGGTCGACGCCGGGCTGCGCATGGCGCTCACTCGCACCCAGAGCGCGTCGGAGGAGTGGAATTCGGTGCTGCTCAGCGCCGGCTCAGACATCACCTTCAAGCAGAAATACCCGGACTATACGGCCGCCAATGTCTCCGATTTTCTCTTGCGTGACACGTCGAACCCATCGAGCACGATGTCGTCGATCGAGACCGCCCGCAACAATGCGCGCATGGTGCGCACCGCGCTGACGCGCGAGACGTGGGAGAGCATCAACGAAGCCTGGATGGCGCTGAAACGGATGCTGGC
Organism: Mesorhizobium sp. CO1-1-11; assembly: GCF_020164995.1. NCBI lineage: Bacteria > Pseudomonadati > Pseudomonadota > Alphaproteobacteria > Hyphomicrobiales > Phyllobacteriaceae > Mesorhizobium > Mesorhizobium sp. CO1-1-11. Next base: position 15,436 of record NZ_JAIUHE010000009.1, on the reverse strand, counting down.
GAGGCCGATCGACGAGCGCGAGCTGCCCAACGTGCTCGACGCGATCAAGCGCGAGACCGCGCTGATCCGCGGCTCGTTTTACGGCACCATGCTGCGCAACGAGATCTTCGATTTCTCGCAGCTCGGCACCTATGTCGAGCGCGCCGACAACACCGCGCGCATCCTCGACGTGAAATACTACGTGCTGTTGCCGTCGATCTCCTGGGTCGGCTCGACGCTCGACAACTATCAGTGGGAATCGATCCTGCGCTCGGTGTCGGCGCATCGCTCGTATCGCTGGGTTTATGATGCCGACTACAAGCCGACCAACATCGCCGACTACCTGATTCTCAACGTCCGCATGCCGCGATCGCTGACCTTCTGCTATCGCTTCCTGGCAGAGCATCTGAAGTTCCTGGGCGACGACTATGGCGAGCGCCATGCCTGCCATGCGACAGCGGAAAAGACGCAGGCAATGCTGCAAGCAGGATCGATCAAGGACATATTCGACGCCGGGCTGCACGAGTTCCTGGCCGGGTTTATTCGCGACAACACCAGGCTCGGCGACGAGATCGCGCAGGACTACAGGTTTTATTGAGCATGATCCCGGGAAGTGGATATCGGTTTTCGCTAGAGATCATGCACGCGAACGGAAGATGGCCATGCGGCTGAAAATCACGCACCGGACCGAATACCGCTACGACGCACCGGTGCAGTATCTGCTCCAGAGGCTGCGGCTGCTTCCCGTGAGCGGGCCGACTCAGACCGTGCTGTCCTGGGCGCTGAAGGTCGACGGTGCGCGCGAGGAAGTGCGATTTACCGACCACTACGGCAACGACAACAGGCTGTTGAGCGTCGAGGGTGACCACGACTTCATCACAGTCGAAGCGTTGGGCGAGGTGGTGACGCGCGATACATCGGGTGTTTGCGGGCCTCATCAGGGCTTCGCGCCACTTTGGTTGTTCGCGCAGGAGACCGCTTTGACCACCATAGGCGGCGGCATCCGTGATCTTACCGAGGCGGTCGGCAAGGGCACCGACCTTGACAGGCTGCACCGGCTGATGGCCGCCATTGGCGAGCGCGTCGCCTACACGCCGGGAACAACCAATGCGACGACCTCGGCCGAGGAAGCTTTGGTACTGAAAACCGGAGTCTGCCAGGATCATAGCCACATCTTTGCCGCCGCCGCGCGCGCCATGGGATTTCCGGCCCGCTATGTCAGCGGCTATCTGATGATGGATGCGGTGGAGCAGGCGGCAAGCCACGCCTGGGCTGAAGCGCATGTCGCGGGCCTCGGCTGGGTTGCCTTCGACCCCGCCAACGGTATTTCTCCCGACGAACGCTATGTGAAAGTGGCAACCGGCCGCGACTACCGTGACGCTTCGCCGGTGTCGGGAATTCGACTGGGACAGGCGGAAGAACTGCTTGCGGTCACCGTCACGGTAGAGCAGTAATCCCCCAGGGATTACCGCCTTAAGAGATTCCATGACCTATTGCGTCGGCCTCAAGATCGATCGCGGGCTCGTGTTCATGTCGGACACGCGCACCAATGCCGGTATGGATTCGATCTCGACCTTCAAGAAGATGCATGTCTGGGAACAGCCGGGCGAGCGCGTCATCGTGCTGATGTCGGCCGGCAACCTGGCGACGACACAGGCCGTGGTCAGCCTGCTCGACGAGCGCACCAAGGCGGTGACCGACCGCCATGAGAAGCTGCTCGAGACGCCATCCATGTACCAGACGGTGCGGCTGCTCGGCGACACGGTGAAGGAAGTGATCGCGCAATCGTCGCCCGCGGGCGAGAAGGCCGATTCCTATTTCAATGCCTCCTTCATCCTCGGCGGGCAGATCAAGGGCAGCCCGCCACGCCTGTTCATGATCTACCCCGAAGGCAACTTCATCGAGTCGACCGACGACACGCCGTTCTTCCAGATCGGAGAGACCAAGTACGGCAAGCCGATCATCATTCGCGCCTACGAAAAGACGATGAGCCTGGCAGAGACGGTGAAACTGCTTCTGGTGTCGTTCGATTCGACGCTGAAGTCGAACCTGTCGGTCGGCCTGCCGCTCGACCTGCTTTTCCTGGAGCAGGACGCCTTTCAGGTCGGCCTTAAGAAGCGGATCGGCCAGGACGACCAGTATTATCGCACGATCTCCGATGGATGGTCGAATGCGCTGAAGACGGCCTTCGCCAGCCTGCCGGATTTTCCTGGCTAGTCCGCATATCTCGCGCCCGTCGGCGGCTTCAAATATTTCACATGGTGACTAATATCCGATCTTGAGGAGCCGGCGGCTACCACCGGCAGCGAATGACCTGTCGGGAGGACAAGATGAACAATGATGATTTCCGGCAATGGTCGCAACGCGCCGCTGATTGGGGCGCCGACTATCGCAACAATTTGCGTGAGCGGCCGGTGCGGCCGCTGATCGAGCCGGGCGACATTTTCAGGAGCATCGAGGCGTCGCCGCCCGAAGACGCGGAGTCGATGGACAGGATTTTCGCCGATTTCCAAGAGAAGATCGTGCCGGGGATGACGCATTGGCAGCACCCGCGCTTCTTCGCCTATTTCCCGGCCAACGCGGCGCCGGTCTCGGTGGTGGCTGAATATCTGGTGTCGGCGATGGCCGCGCAATGCATGCTCTGGCAGACCTCGCCGGCGGCGACCGAGCTTGAAATGCGGACCGTCGACTGGATGCGCCAGGCGCTCGGCCTGCCGGAAGGATTCTCCGGCGTTATCCAGGATTCGGCCTCGTCGGCGACACTCAACGCGGTGTTGACGATGCGCGAGCGGGCGCTGGACTGGCAAGGCAACAAAAAAGGATTGGCCGGGCAGGGGCGGTTGCGCATCTATTCCTCCGACCAGGTGCACACTTCGATCGATCGGGCGATCTGGGTGTCAGGCATAGGCGAGGACAATCTCGTGCGCATTCCTGTCGCCGGCCGTTTTCGCGCCATGGACGCAGCCGCACTCGACGCGGCAATCGTCGCCGACCGCGCGGCCGGCATGTTGCCCGCCGGCATCATCGCCAGCGTCGGCGGCACCAGCACCGGGGGCACGGACGATATTGCAGCAATTGCGGCAGTCGCCGGTCGGCATGGGCTCTACCTGCATGTCGATGCCGCCTGGGCCGGGTCGGCGATGATCTGCCCGGAGTACCGGCATTTCTGGGCCGGCGCCGAGCTGGCGGATTCCATCGTCTTCAACCCCCACAAATGGCTGGGCGCGCAATTCGACTGCTCGATGCAGTTCATTCGCCAGCCCGAGGACCTCGTTCGCACGCTGGCCATCAAGCCCGAATTCCTTAAGACACATGGCCGCGACGGCATCATCAACTATTCCGAATGGTCGGTGCCGCTTGGTCGGCGCTTCCGGGCGCTGAAGCTTTGGTTTCTGCTGCGCGCGCATGGACTGGAAAACCTGCGAACCATGATCCGCAACCATGTCGCCTGGAGCGAGGGCCTTGCCGCTCGGCTGGCAAGGGAGGTGGATTTCGAGATCGTCACCGAGCCGATGCTGTCGCTGTTTTCGTTCCGGCACAAGGCTGCCTCGGGCGCCGATGCCGACGAGCACAATCTGCGGCTCGTCAATGCGATCAACGACGATGGCCGCATCTACCTGACGCAAACGAAGCTCGATGGAAAGGTGGCGATCCGCTTCCAGGTCGGCCAGTTCGACGCGACGGCGGGAGACGTCGATGCCGCTTTCACCGCCATTACCGAAATTGCGCGTGCCACGGCCTGAAAAGGCTGGATGAAGGTGGCACCGAGGTTCACCCGTACAATCATCAGATTTCGTTAGCCGGCTTGCACCTTTTCATCGGTTTCGTTTTATATTATAAGCAAAAAAAACGAAAACGGGAGCTTGCCTTATGTATCTGTCGCCGCGCCATGCCGAGATCATCCAGATGGCCAAGGACAACGGCCGCGTGCTGGTCGATGACCTAGCCACGCATTTCAACGTGACGCCGCAGACCATACGCAAGGACCTCAACGACTTGTGCGACCAGCGGCTGCTTTCGCGTGTCCATGGCGGCGCCTTGTTCCCGTCTGGTATCGAGAACATGGAGTATGAAGCCAGGCGCAAGATCGCGGCCGACGAGAAGGAAGCGATAGGCCGCGCGGCGGCCAGGCTGATCCCCGACAACGCCTCGCTGTTCATCAACATCGGCACCACGACAGAGGCGGTCAGCAAGGCGCTACTCGATCACGACGGCCTGATGGTCATCACCAATAACATCAATGTTGCCAATAGGATGCGCATCTATCCCTCGATCGAGGTGGTGATTGCGGGCGGCGTGGTGCGCGGCTCCGACGGGGGTGTTGTCGGCGAGGCGGCGGTCGATTTCATCAGGCAGTTCAAGGTCGACTACGCTGTCATCGGCGCCTCGGCTATCGATCATGATGGCGCGCTGCTCGATTTTGATTTCCGCGAGGTGAAGGTGGCGCAAGCGATCATCGCCAACGCCAGGCACGTCATCCTGGTTTCCGACCAGACCAAGTTCGAACGCACGGCGCCTGTGCGTATCGGCCATCTGTCGCAGGTCAACACCTTCATCACCGATCGCTGCGACATCCCGTCCGTGCGCAAGATCTGCCAGGAGGCCGAGGTTCAGCTCATCGAGACGTCGCTTGGCTGACGCAATTCACGGTCTTCTCACAGGCGTGTGATATTTCGTTTGACATTCGTTATGAGTTCGAAATAATTCCGCCACGGTTTCGCAAAAGAGCAAAAATGGTGCAATGCGAAATCGTGGAGGAGCTAGGTGGACACATCTTCAGTCCGGGACATTTTCGTCATAGGTGGCGGCATCAACGGCTGCGGCATCGCCCGCGATGCCGTGGGACGCGGGTTCTCGGTCTTTCTCGCCGAAATGAACGATCTCGCCAGCGGAACCTCGTCCGGTTCGACCAAGCTGATCCATGGCGGGCTGCGCTATCTCGAATTCTATGAATTCCGCCTGGTGCGCGAGGCGCTGATGGAGCGCGAGGTTCTGTGGAAGAACGCTCCGCACATCATCTGGCCGATGCGCTTCGTGCTGCCCTATGCCAAGGGCCTGCGCCCGGCCTGGCTGATCCGGCTCGGCCTTTTCCTTTACGACCACATCGGCGGGCGCAAGTTGCTGCCGGCGACCAGAACGCTCGACATGGCAAGCGACCCGGCGGGCAAGCCTTTGAAGCCGCTGTTCAAAAAGGCTTTCGAATATTCGGATGGTTGGGTCAACGACGCGCGGCTGGTGGCGCTGAATGCTCGTGACGCCGCTGACCGGGGCGCAACGATCCGGACTCGCACCAAAGTGGTTGGAGCGCGCCGCGAGGGCGGAATCTGGGCGATAAAGATCGAGGACCTACGGACCGGCGAGACCGACGAGGTCAAGGCACGGTTGCTGGTCAATGCGGCGGGTCCTTGGGTCGACCACGTGCTGTCCGGCGTCGTCGGCCTCAACGACGTGCACAATGTCCGCCTCGTGCAGGGCAGCCACATCGTCATCGCCAAGAAGTTCGACGACCCGCGCGCCTATTTCTTCCAGAACAGGGACGGCCGCATCATCTTCGCCATCCCCTACGAGGACGAGTTCACGCTGATCGGCACCACCGACCAGGATTATCCCGGCGACCCACATGATGTGAGGATCAGCGACACCGAGATCGACTATCTCTGTGCCGCGGCGAGCGAGTATTTCGCGGTTCCCGTCAAGCGTTCCGACATCGTCTGGACCTATTCGGCCGTGCGTCCGCTCTACGATGACGGCGCCTCCAAGGCGCAGGAAGCGACACGTGACTATGTGCTGAAGGCGGATGGCGGCGACGGCGCCGCGCCGCTGGTCAACGCGTTTGGCGGCAAGATCACCACCTATCGCCGGCTGTCGGAATCGATGCTGGAGAAGATCGAAGGTTTTCTCGGCAAGCGCGGCAAGCCGTGGACATCAGATGCGCCGCTGCCGGGCGGCGATTTTCCGGCCACGGGTTTCGATGCGCAGGTGGCGAAGCTGAAAAGCGCCTATCCTTTCCTCGACCAGCGCTTGGCGCGCCGGCTGACGAGGCTCTATGGAACGCGTGTACAGGTGCTGCTCGGCTTGGCCAAGTCGATTGCCGATCTCGGCCGCAATTTCGGTGGCGATCTCCACGAAGCCGAGGTGCGCTATCTCGTTGAAAACGAATGGGCTGTGACGGCGGAAGACGTGCTGTGGCGGCGAACCAAGCGCGGCCTGCATCTTAACCGCGAGCAGGTCGCGGCACTCGATGAATTCATGCGCGGCATAAGCCGGCAGCACGTCGCGGCCGCCGAATGAAGAGGTTTTGAGCTGATGCGGAAAGCCTGGGAGGAGGCGTCATGCTGGAACTGAGGAACGTCACCAAGACGGTCGGTGCGGTCGAGCACATCCGCGACGTGTCGCTGACGCTTCAGCACGGCTCGCTCAACGTTTTGCTCGGGCCCACACTTTCAGGCAAGACCAGCCTGATGCGGCTGATGGCCGGCCTCGATGTGCCGACCTCCGGCTCGGTCTGGTTCGACGGCCGGAATGTCACTGGCACGCCTGTGCAGAAGCGCAAGATCGCCATGGTCTACCAGCAGTTCATCAATTATCCGGCGATGACCGTCTATGACAACATCGCCTCACCCCTCAAGGTGGCCGGCGTCGAGCAGGGCAAGATCGACAGCCAGGTGCGCGAAGCGGCGGCACTCCTCAAACTGACCCCCTATCTCGACCGCACGCCGCTCAGTCTGTCGGGCGGGCAGCAGCAGCGCACCGCGCTGGCGCGCGCCATCGTCAAGAATGCCAGCCTTGTGCTGCTCGACGAACCGCTTGCAAATCTCGACTACAAATTGCGCGAGGAATTGCGAGCCGAACTGCCGAGGATATTCGCGGCCGCCGGTACCATCTTCGTCTATGCCACCACCGAGCCACATGAGGCCCTGCTGCTCGGCGGCAATACAGCAACGCTGTCGGAAGGCCGCATCACCCAGTTTGGGCCGACCATCGACGTGTTCCGCAAACCGGTCGACCTGGTGACGGCGAGGACCTTCGCCGATCCGCCGCTCAACACCATCGTGCTGGCCAAGAAGGGGGCGGATTTTCTGCTGGAGGGCGGCGTCAAGCTGCCGGTGCCCGCTGATCTCGTCGGCATCGCCGATGCGAACTATACGGTCGGCTTCCAGCCGCACCATCTTTCGCTCGACCGGCCCAATGCCTCCGCGGTGCCGGTGCGGGCGAAAGTCACCATCACGGAAATCACCGGGTCCGAAAGCTTCATCCATCTCGACTTTGCCGATGTGCGCTGGGTGATGTTGACCCATGGCATCAGGGATTTCGAGACAGACGCGGTGGTCGAAGTGTTCATCGATCCACGTCACATCATGGTCTTCGACGAGCACGGCCGGGCCGTGACCGCGCCGAAGCTGGCGGCTTGAGGAGGGCGATATGGCGCGCATCGACGTCAACCATGTCAGGCATTCCTATCTGCCGAACCCGCGCAAGGATGCCGATTTCGCGCTGCGCGAAGTGCATCACACTTTCGAGGATGGTGGTGCCTACGCGCTGCTCGGGCCGTCCGGCTGCGGCAAGACCACGCTGCTCAACATCATATCGGGGCTGCTGCATCCCTCGCATGGCCAGTTGCTGTTCAACGGCAGGGACGTGACCAATCTGTCGACGCAGGAGCGCAATATCGCGCAAGTGTTCCAGTTCCCGGTCATCTACGACACCATGACGGTCTATGACAATCTGGCGTTCCCGCTACGCAATCGCGGCGTACCGGAGGCAGATGTCGACCGCAAGGTGCGCGAGACGCTGGAGATGATCGACCTGGCGTCCTGGGCGAAGAAGAAGGCCAGGGGCCTGACCGCTGACCAGAAGCAGAAGATCTCGCTCGGCCGCGGCCTGGTGCGCTCGGACGTCAACGCCATCCTGTTCGACGAGCCGCTGACCGTCATCGACCCGCATATGAAGTGGGTGCTGCGCTCGCAATTGAAACAGCTTCATCGCCGCTTCGGCTACACGATGGTGTATGTCACCCACGACCAGACCGAGGCGCTGACCTTCGCTGACCAGGTCGTCGTCATGTATGATGGCGGCATCGTGCAGATCGGCACGCCGGCCGAACTGTTCGAGCGGCCGCGCCATACCTTTGTCGGTTATTTCATCGGTTCGCCGGGCATGAACGTCATGCCGGTGGCGATCGACGGCAAGACGGCGACGCTCGGCTCGCAGCGTATCGAACTGCCGGGCGCGCCCAAAGCCGCCGGCGGCGCCGTCGAACTCGGCATTCGCCCCGAATATGTGCGGCTCGGCCGGGACGGCATGGCCGTCTCGATCACCAAGGTCGAGGATGTCGGCCGCCACAAGGTGGTTCGCGCCAAGCTGGAAGGCAGGGACATCGCTGCCGTCATCGGTGAGGACGAGACCGTGCCAGCCGAACCGAAGGTGCGGTTCGATCCGGCCGGCATCAACATCTATGCCGGTTCCTGGCGTGTCGAGATGGAGGCATAGATGGACAAGACCTGGAACAACAAGGCCTGGTTCCTCGTGCTGCCGGTGCTGGTGCTGGTGGCCTTCACCGCCGTCATACCGCTGATGACGGTGGTCAACTATTCGGTGCAGGACACGTTCGGAAACAATGTCTTCACCTGGGCCGGCACCGAATGGTTCGAGGAACTGCTTTCATCCAGCCGCTTCTGGGAAGCGATGGTTCGCAACCTGATCTTTTCCTTTATCATCCTGGCGATCGAGGTGCCGCTCGGCATCTTCATCGCGCTCAACATGCCTAAGAAGGGCTGGGGCGTGCCGGTCTGCCTGGTGCTGATGTCGCTGCCACTACTGATCCCGTGGAATGTCGTCGGCACCATCTGGCAGGTGTTCGGACGCAACGACATCGGACTGTTGGGCTATTACCTCAACGCGATCGGCATCGACTACAATTACGTGCAGGATCCGTTCGATGCCTGGGTGACGATCATCGTCATGGATGTCTGGCACTGGACCAGCCTCGTCGTGCTGCTCTGCTATGCCGGGCTGGTCTCGATCCCCGATGCCTTCTACCAGGCGGCAAAGATCGACGGGGCCTCGCGCTGGGCGGTATTCCGCTACATCCAGCTGCCGAAGATGCAGCGCGTGCTTTTGATCGCCGTGCTGCTGCGCTTCATGGACAGTTTCATGATCTACACCGAACCGTTCGTCGTCACCGGCGGCGGGCCGGGCAACTCGACGACCTTCCTGTCGATCGACCTCGTCAAGACGGCGCTCGGCCAGTTCGACCTTGGCCCGGCGGCCGCCATGTCGCTGGTCTACTTCCTCATCATCCTGTTGTTGTCATGGGTGTTCTACACCGTGATGACCAATTACGACGCGGAGCGCTGAAATGGCTGGCGCCAATGAACGAACCGAGCGCAATGCGATGAACGGGACCGCCTCGGAAAGTCTCGCCGGTGCACTGTCGCAGAGCGATCTCGACAGGCGCATGCGCCGGCGCGGCGAGGAATCGCGCTGGTGGTGGATCGTGCCGACGCTCTACATCATCGTACTTCTGCTGCCGATTTACTGGCTCATCAATATGAGCTTCAAGACCAATGCCGAGATCGTCAACTCGATGACGCTCTACCCGCACACGCCGACGATCGCCAACTACGTCACCATCTTCACGCAGAGGGCTTGGTATTCCGGCTACATCAACTCGATCACCTATGTCGTCATGAACATGGTGATTTCGGTGTCGGTGGCGCTGCCTGCGGCTTACGCTTTCTCGCGCTATCGTTTCCTCGGCGATAAGCATCTGTTCTTCTGGCTGCTGACCAACCGCATGGCGCCGCCGGCCGTGTTCGCACTGCCGTTCTTCCAGCTCTATTCGGCCTTCGGCCTCATCGACACGCACATTGCGGTGGCGCTGGCGCACTGCCTGTTCAACGTGCCGCTGGCGGTGTGGATCCTCGAAGGCTTCATGTCGGGCGTGCCGAAGGAGATCGATGAAACCGCCTATATCGACGGCTATTCGTTCCCGCGTTTCTTTGTCAGGATATTCATGCCGCTGATCGCCAGCGGCATCGGCGTCGCCTGCTTCTTCTGCTTCATGTTCTCATGGGTGGAACTGTTGATCGCGCGCACGCTGACCACCACCGACGCCAAGCCGATCGCCGCCACCATGACGCGCACCGTATCGGCCGCCGGCATGGACTGGGGCCTCCTTGCCGCAGCCGGCGTGCTGACGCTGATCCCTGGCGCGCTCGTCATCTGGTTTGTCCGCAACTATATCGCCAAGGGCTTCGCCCTGGGGAGGGTATGATCATGAATCTCGACCTCTCCTGGATGGCGTGGACGTGGCCGACGGCCGCTTTCTTCGCCACCATTCTTCTGTTGCTGTGCGGCATGGCCGCTTGGGAATACGCCTCGCCAGGCGGCAATCCGCGCGTCGGCATGCTGCGCTTCGAGACGACACGCGGCGATCGCCTGTTTCTGTCGCTGCTTGGCAGTGCCTTTATTCATCTCGCTTGGCTGGGTCTCGTCGGATCCAACCTTTGGTGGGCTCTCGCTCTCTCCGTGGTCTACGCCGTCGGCGTGTTCCGCTACGTATAGAGGGGGAAACTGTTGGAGCGGCCGCGTGCCGGCGACTGCTCCAGATCGCACTTGAAACTTAAAACTGTGGAGGAAACTAATGCGACGGCAATTTTTAACGTCAACGACCGCCCTTGTCCTGTTGCTGGGGGCAGGCAATGCCTATGCCGGAATGGACGAAGCCAAGTCCTTCCTGGACAAGGAAATCGGCCCCCTGTCGACGCTTTCGCGCGCCGATCAGGAAGCCGAAATGCAATGGTTCATCGACGCCGCCAAGCCGTTCGCCGGCATGGACATCAAGGTCGTCTCTGAAACCATCGCCACCCACCAGTATGAATCGCAGGTGCTGGCGCCGGCCTTTACCGCCATCACCGGCATCAAGATCACACATGACGTTATCCAGGAAGGCGACGTCGTTGAGAAGATCCAGACGCAGATGCAGACCGGCCAGAACCTCTATGACGGCTGGGTCAACGATTCCGACCTGATCGGCACCCACTGGCGCTACCAGCAGGTGCGCAATCTGACCGACTGGATGGCGGGTGAGGGCAAGGACGTCACAAATCCGAACCTGGACCTGAAGGACTTCATCGGCACCTCGTTCACGACGGCTCCCGACAAGAAGCTCTACCAACTGCCCGATCAGCAGTTCGCCAACCTCTACTGGTTCCGTTACGACTGGTTCAACGACGAGAAGAACAAGGCCGACTTCAAGGCGAAATACGGCTACGACCTCGGCGTTCCGGTCAATTGGTCGGCGTATGAGGACATCGCCGAATTCTTCACCGGTCGCGAGATAGACGGCAAGAAGGTCTATGGCCACATGGACTACGGCAAGAAGGACCCGTCGCTGGGCTGGCGGTTCACCGACGCCTGGCTGTCGATGGCCGGCAATGGCGACAAGGGCCTGCCGAATGGCTTGCCGGTCGACGAGTGGGGCATCAAGGTCGACGAGAATTCACGCCCTGTCGGCTCCTGCACCGCCCGCGGCGGCGATACCAATGGTCCTGCGGCGGTCTATTCGATCCAGAAGTATCTCGACTGGTTGAAAGCCTACGCGCCTGCCGAAGCGCAAGGCATGACCTTCTCTGAATCCGGCCCGGTGCCGGCGCAAGGGGCGGTTGCCCAGCAGATCTTCTGGTACACCGCCTTCACCGCTTCGATGGTCGACGCCGGCGCTAAGGCGGTGCTGAACGACGATGGCACGCCGAAGTGGCGCATGGCGCCGTCGCCGCACGGCGTGTACTGGAAGGACGGCATGAAGCTCGGCTACCAGGACGTGGGTTCCTGGACGCTGATGAAGTCGACGCCGACCGATCGCGCCAAGGCCGCCTGGCTTTACGCGCAATTCGTCACCTCGAAGACCGTGGACGTGAAGAAGAGCCATGTCGGCCTGACCTTCATCCGCGAGAGTACTATCCACGACAAGAGCTTCACCGAACGTGCGCCGAAGCTCGGCGGCCTGATCGAGTTCTACCGCTCACCCGCCCGTGTGCAGTGGTCCCCGACCGGCACCAACGTGCCTGACTATCCGAAGCTGGCTCAGCTCTGGTGGCAGGCAATCGGCGATGCGTCGTCCGGAGCCAAGACGGCTCAGGAAGCGATGGACTCGCTCTGCGGCGAGCAGGAGAAGGTGATGAGCCGCATCGAGAAATCGGGTGTCCAGGGCGATATCGGCCCGAAGATGGCCGAAGAGCATGATCTCGCCTACTGGAACGCCGACGCAGTCAAGAAGGGCAATCTCGCGCCTCAGCTCAAGATCGAGAACGAGAAGGAAAAGCCGGTCACCATCAACTACGACGAACTGGTCAAGAGCTGGCAAAAGTAAGACGATCTATGCGGGCGTTCGCGCCCGTGTGAAATTGAGGGAGGCGGCGCGTTGCCGTCTCCCTTCTTTTTGTCAAGGCGGAGGATGCAGAATGAGCGGTTTGGTGCTTGCGATCGACCAGGGAACGACATCGACACGGGCGATCCTGTTCGACGGCACGATGAATGTCGTGGGCAGCGGACAGAAGGAATTCGCCCAGCACTATCCGGCCTCAGGCTGGGTCGAACACGATCCGGAGGAGATCTGGTCGAGCGTCATTGAGACGGTGAGGGCCGCGCTAAAGAATGCCGGCCGCGACGCTTCGGATGTGGCTGCGATCGGCATCACCAACCAGCGCGAGACGGTCGTCATCTGGGACAAAGCGACCGGCAAACCGATTCACAACGCCATTGTCTGGCAAGACCGGCGCACCGCACCGTTATGCCAGAAGCTCAGGAAGCAGGGGCTTGAGAAGAAATTCACCCGCAAGACCGGCCTGCTGCTCGACCCCTATTTCTCCGGCACCAAGATCGCCTGGATGCTGGACAAGGTGAAGGGCGCGAGGAAGCGTGCCGAGAAGGGCGAGCTGCTCGCCGGCACCATCGACAGCTTTTTGATCTGGCGGCTGACCGGCGGCAAGGTTCACGCCACGGATGCCACCAACGCGTCGCGCACGCTGGTCTACAACATTGCGGAGAATGCCTGGGACGAGGAGCTGCTGGCCATCCTGCGCATCCCCGCCGCGATGCTGCCCGAAGTCAAGGATTGCGCCGATGATTATGGAATAACAGAGAAAAACCTGTTTGGCGCCGAAATCAGAATCCTCGGCGTTGCCGGCGACCAGCATGCCGCGACGATTGGCCAGGCCTGCTTCGAGCCAGGCATGATGAAATCCACCTATGGCACCGGCTGTTTTGCGTTGCTCAACACCGGCAGCGACCTGGTGCGGTCGAAGAACCGACTCTTGACCACCATTGCCTATCGGCTGAACGGCAAGACCACCTATGCGCTGGAAGGCTCGATCTTCATCGCTGGGGCTGCCGTGCAATGGCTGCGCGACGGCATCAAGGTGATCGGCAAGGCAGAGCAGAGCGGCAAACTCGCGGCGGAAGCCGATCCGACGCAGAACGTCTATCTGGTGCCGGCCTTTGTCGGGCTCGGTGCGCCGCACTGGGATGCCGAGGCGCGGGGCGCGATTTTCGGATTGACCCGCAACACCGGACCGGCGGAGTTTGCCCGCGCGGCACTGGAATCCGTCGCCTACCAGACCCGCGACCTGCTCGACGCCATGCACAAGGATTGGAAGGGCGCCAAGGCAAAGACGGTGCTCAGGGTCGATGGCGGCATGGTGGCATCGGACTGGACCATGCAGCGCCTGGCCGACATTCTCGACGCGCCGGTCGATCGGCCGACAATTCTGGAGACGACCGCGCTGGGGGCGGCATGGCTTGCCGGTTCGAAGGCCGGCGTATGGCCGAAGGCGCGGGAATTCGCGAAGACCTGGGCCCTGGAGCGGCGGTTCGTGCCCGACATGGAATCCGCTACCCGGTCCGTCAAATTGGCGGGCTGGCGGGACGCTGTGCGCCGGACATTGAGCGTGCCATAATCGCCTTGAGGTGAGGGCTTGGCGAGGGGGAAATGACGCCGGAATGGTATAGCAACTGGTGCGCGGAGGCATTCGAACAGCTTACCGCGAAGAACGCCCGTCTGGAGAAGGATTTCCACTTGGGGCACTGGCCGCGCTATGACTACGACCTGACAGCGGGGAAGCTGCTGTTTTCACAGGAAGGGAAGGTCGCGGTCGTCGCCGAAATCCAGATCGCGGGTTCCACGAGCACAATGGCTGGCAACTGGCTGTGGGCCTGGGCGAACTCCAACCTGCCCGACGAACTCCTTGCGGACGCAAAGCAGGTCCGATCCTTCGGGGAACAGAACGGCATCGACGAGCTGGCGCAGGCTTACGTGGTCGATACCGACGACGACCTCGAAGCACTCGGATGGGAACTCAGCGGGGCTATGGTACGGATTTGCGACGCTGTTGGAGCGTACCGCTCTCCCCGCGGCAAAGGTGGCGGTCTTTACCTGGTTATCAAGAGCCTGAGCTGGGCCAGCTGACAAACGCGACCACTGCCAACCATGTTAGGATAGACGCGACAAGGCCCGCGTCTTCTATACGCGGGCCTTTACTCACCATTACCAGCTACTGATACTCAACAGGGATCAGTAAGGGGAGCGGCACTCCCGACGAGGACCATTGTTCGGCTGGAAGGTGTTGTCGGAAGCGCGGTAGCTCCGATAATGATCGTAGCACCACTGAACGTGCGAGTTGCCTTCATAGACGCGGTTGTTCTCGTTGTTGACAATCGCGCCGGTGATCAGCGCGCCAGTCGCGAAGGCGGCCAGCGGGAACCAGTAGTCGCCATGACGGCGATAGCCGCGGCGATATTCACGATAGCCGCGATGCCCATTCCAATACATGTCACCGTTGCGGCTAAAGCTTCGATTGCGCGAGAAATTGCGGTCGAAGGAGCGGTTTCTCCTCCACTCCCGGTATTGCACCGTCTGCACATCCGGCGCTGCCGCCTGGGAGAGTGGCACGAAGTTGGGCTGGGCGTTGACCGGCACCACCTCCGCCGCGACGAATGTCGCCGAAAGGGTGGCGGCAAGCAGGCCCGTTGTGATTCTATTCATTGGCATTCTCCTCGAGGGTTGGCGAACGTCCCTTTGGCAAAAAACGACAGTGCGTCGGATTTGTTCCGCCGTGCAGGCAGCCGTTCCCGCACGAAACCCAAACCGCCGGGCTGGTCGCCAGAACCCGGGGGAACAAGCAAGGGGCAGCGAATTAGGGCAAAGAGCAGGTTTGGAACCCCTCTTTTCCGGTTGACCGGTCGCGGCACTCTCCCTATGTTCCGCGCAATTTCGAGGGCGGCCTTTTCGAGCCCGCGGGAGCGCGTAGCTCAGCCGGTAGAGCAACTGACTTTTAATCAGTAGGTCATGGGTTCGAATCCCATCGCGCTCACCATCGTCAAATGGTCCGTTCCGGACACATAGGTTACGGTTTATACCGGAGACATGGGTAACACTTTTGGCCCGAAGGGGTTTTGG